>JBDTMS010000125.1:0-8718 GCA_039934195.1 Betaproteobacteria bacterium | reverse complement strand
AAACGCGCCTGTGCATCGTAGGTGTCGGTGATCGTTGCGGTGCCGACCTGAAAATTGCGTTTAGCCTGAGCGAGCTGTTCGTTGGTAGCAACCTTCTGCGCTTTTACCGTCACCAGGTTGTATTCGGATAGCAAGACGTCGAAGTACGCTTGCGCGACGCGGATCATCAGATCCTGGCCGGAGAACGATAACTGGCTTTCGGCCTGGGCGACCTGGATCTGCGCCTGTTCGTAGATGACGTTGTTCTGCGGCCGGAAAATAGGCTGGGTAACGTTTACGCCGGCGCCGAAGCTAGGATAATTCAAGGTGCCTTGCGGCAGCGTGGTCGCGCCGTTGTAACTGATATTGGTGCTGTTATAGGTAGCGTTCGCCGTCGCGTTGGCATTGGGCAGCAGCAGTGCACGGCCTTGGGGAAGCTTTTCCTTGGTAGCGGCGTAAGTCGATTTCGCCGACGCGTACACCGGGTCCTGCACAATCGCATCGCGGTACACCGACATCAGATCGTCGGCGGCCGCCCGCCCGCTTGCGAGCCCGATAGCGATACAGGCCAGAACATTCAAGCGCATCTTTCTCCCCTCATGAGTAAACCAAGTCAGTGGATTGCACAGGCGCACGAGTTTGCACGGGCTCAATTGCATCACTGTCCAGCATGTTAGAAAACGAAACGTTCGGGCTGCGGCGCATTATCGAGCGACGCGATGCAGGTCTCGAACAAACCCACGTCGTTGAAGGCAGTCTCGCCAACGCGGGTGGTAAGGCGCGCAGTCATCGCGGGCGGCTCGCCGACAATGGCGAGCAGACGTCCGCCAAGCCGCAGCTGCGCTCGCAGGGCCGACGGCAAAATCGGTACCGAACCGGTCAGAACGATGGCGTCGTACGGATCGTGTTTCGGCCACCCTTGAACCGCGTCGCCGACTTCCAAGGTGACGTTGCTGATACGATGTGCAAGCAGCGCTCGCTGTGCCCGCTTGGAGAATTCGAGATCGATCTCGACCGTGTACACGTGTTCGGACAATGCCGCGAGCAACGCTGTCATATAGCCGCTGCCGGTCCCAACTTCCAGCACGCGGTCGCTCGACTTCAGCGTGAGTTCCTGCAGCATGCGTGCTTCCATTTTCGGCGCCAGCATCGTCTGACCGCGGCCCAATGGAATTTCCATGTCCATGAAAGCCAGCGGTCGATAGTTCTCCGGGACGTACTCTTCACGCCGGACTGCCAGGACGGTGTCGAGCACAGTCTGATCGAGCACTTCCCAAGTGCGGATCTGACTTTCCACCATATTGATGCGGGCGTGTTCGAGTTCCATTGCGCGGTTCACAATGCAAAAAGGATGCCGGATTGTAGCAAATTCACCGGGTTGCGCGTGGAAGCTCAGATAAATTCGCTGTCTTCTCGGACTCAACGCAAGCCGGACCATTTCACGGTGCAAGCACGGCGCGCTCAACCATTATCGGCGGCGCAGGCAAGCGGATTCGAATAGTAACCGTCCGGGCTGCCGCTCACACCTCGCCACCGCCATCTGAATCTGCTCGCGGCGGCGGGTACAAAACCGATAATTCCGCTTCCGTCGCCCGAGCGTATCGCGCGCTCAATTGGATTAACTGCACGACGAACAATGCGTTACACAACCTCAGGCAGTGCAGCTGATTTGCCATGCAGACTGCTTTGGCGTAGCTTTAGCGCTGCTTAGGGGTCCTGCGGACAATGAGCTCAGCGTAATTTTTCCGTTGATCGCGCGAGTGTGACGCTGCAAAGCGCACGCTCTCCCGCACTGCTTCGGATCGCACGCGGAAATCTTTACCGCCGGTGAGAAATACCCTCATAACCTGATGCGGGTCATGCCGCCGTAGGAAAGCGTCTGGAAGCTTTCGAGTTTCCGCTCCGCTTGCCTCATTCTTGGAGCGAACATGGTTGCCAATCCGAAATTTCTTGCCGATACGGCGCACGTCGCTGACGGTACTGTCGAGTCTCTGCCGAATTCGCGCAAGGTCTATGTCGAGGGCTCGCGCAGCGACATCCGCGTTCCGATGCGCGAGATCACGCAGGCGAATACCGCCGCATCGTTCGGCGCTGAGGTAAATCCGCCGATATTCGTCTACGACACTTCCGGTCCTTATACCGATCCGCAGGCGTCGATTGATATTCGCAGCGGCCTGGGCCCGCTGCGCAACGTATGGATCGAGGGCCGCACCGACACCGAGGAGTTGCCCGCCCCGAGCTCGGCGTACGGGCAGGCGCGCTTGATCGATCCTAAGCTTGCGGAGATGCGGTTCAAATTGAAGCGCCGGCCGCGGCGCGCGAAGTCCGGGGTCAACGTAACGCAGATGCACTACGCCCGGCGCGGCGTAGTGACGCCGGAGATGGAATTTATCGCGATCCGTGAGAATCAGCGTCGGGATCTCCTTTCCGCGATGCTCACCGAGCAGCACCGGGGACATGACCTAGGCGCCTCGCTCCCCGCTTCGATCACACCGGAATTCGTGCGCTCGGAGATCGCCCGCGGCCGAGCCATTATTCCCGCCAATATCAATCACCCGGAATCGGAGCCGATGATCATCGGCCGCAATTTCCTGGTGAAGATCAATGCGAACATCGGCAACTCCGCACTCAGTTCCGGCATTGCGGAAGAAGTCGAAAAGATGACGTGGGCGACGCGCTGGGGCGCGGACACTGTGATGGATCTTTCCACCGGCAAACACATCCATGAGACGCGCGAGTGGATCGTGCGCAATTCGCCGGTCCCGATCGGGACCGTACCGATCTATCAGGCCCTCGAAAAAGTCGACGGCAAAGCCGAAGACCTGACCTGGGAGATCTTTCGCGACACGCTGGTCGAACAAGCCGAGCAGGGGGTGGACTACTTCACCATCCACGCCGGCGTGCGATTGCCGTTTATTCCGATGACCGCCAAGCGCATGACCGGGATCGTGTCGCGCGGCGGCTCGATCATGGCGAAGTGGTGCCTGGCCCATCATCGCGAGAGTTTTCTCTACGAACGATTCGAAGAGATCTGCGAGATCATGCGCGCGTACGACGTCTCATACAGTCTCGGTGACGGACTGCGTCCGGGATCGATCTACGATGCCAACGACGAAGCCCAGATCGCAGAATTGAAGACGTTGGGCGAGCTCACGCAGGTTGCCTGGAAGCACGATTGCCAGGTCATGATCGAGGGTCCGGGCCACGTGCCCATGCATCTGATCAAAGAAAATATGGATCTGCAGCTCGAGTATTGCCACGAGGCGCCGTTCTACACACTCGGCCCTCTCACGACTGACATCGCACCCGGGTACGACCACATCACGAGCGCGATCGGCGCGGCGATGATCGGCTGGTACGGCACCGCAATGCTGTGTTATGTCACTCCGAAAGAACATCTTGGGCTGCCCAACAAAGACGACGTCAAGGACGGCATCATCGCGTACAAGATTGCCGCCCACGCGGCGGATCTTGCCAAGGGCCATCCCGGCGCGCAGGTGCGCGATAACGCGCTATCCAAAGCGCGCTTCGAATTCCGCTGGGAAGATCAATTCAATCTCGGTCTGGATCCCGACAAGGCGCGGCAGTTCCACGATGAAACGCTGCCTCAGGAAGGCGCCAAGCTCGCGCACTTCTGCTCCATGTGCGGGCCGCATTTCTGCTCGATGAAAATCACGCAGGACGTGCGCGAATACGCAGCTACGCAAAATCTATCGAACGAAGAAGCACTGCAGAAGGGAATGGCGCAGAAGGCGGTCGAATTTATTCGTGAGGGCGCAGAGATCTACAAGCGCGCTTGAACAACATGGGTTTGACGCACCGGGGCGGCAAGTGCGAAGCTTGCCGCCTTTTGTTTTTGAGTCATCGATACCATGGACTGGATATTATTGGGCAAGGCGCTGATTCTCGGCGTCGTCGAAGGTCTTACGGAATTCTTACCGATCTCGAGCACCGGACATCTGATCCTGGTGGGCGATCTTCTCGACTTCAATGACGAGAAAGGCAAGATCTTCGAAATCGTCATCCAGTGCGGCGCAATTCTGGCGATCATCTGGGAATATCGCGCCCGGTTTATCTCTGTGCTTATGGGTCTCGCGCACGCATCGGACGCGCGCCGGCTGGCGCTCAATCTGTTCATCGCGTTCCTGCCGATCGCGATCGTCGGTCTGCTGATCGGAAAAGCGATCAAAGCCGCGCTGTTCAAACCGATTCCAGTGGCGATTGCATTCATCGTTGGTGCCCTGATAATCCTGTGGGCCGAACGACGCGATCATCACGTTCGCGTTGAAACGGTGGACGACATGAATTGGAAAGACGCGTTTAAGGTCGGTCTCGCACAATGCTTCGCGCTGATTCCCGGCACATCGCGCGCCGGAGCGACAATCATCGGCGGCATGGTGTTCGGCCTGTCGCGACGCGCCGCGACCGAGTTCTCGTTTTTTCTCGCGGTGCCCGTTTTGTTCGCCGCATCCGCGTATGAGATGGTAAAGAACCGAGAATTATTTTCGAGCTCGGATCTCGGCATGTTCAGCGTCGGTTTCCTCGCCGCGTTCGTGTCCGCGTTCTTGTGCGTACGCTGGCTGTTGCGCTACATCAGCCGTCACGACTTCAGCGTTTTTGCTTGGTATCGAATTGCGTTCGGCGTGGTGATATTGGTGACGGCATACACAAACCTGGTGAATTGGACCGCAAGCTGACGCTGCCGGCCTAAGACTGATACCACGGCAATCCGGCAACTCGCCAGCCGCCAATCGAGTCGCGATGTCCGTTGGCATCGGCGTCGCCCTGAAATCCCTCGAGCACGTTGTATACATTTCGGTAACCGGCAGCGGTGGCCGCCTGCGCGGCGGCGTGCGAGCGTACACCGCTTCGGCATATGAACATCACCACCGCGTCTTTATCGACTTGCGTTTGCAGCTGCACTAAAAACGACGCATTCGGTACTCCGCCCGGATAGGTCTGCCACTCGATTTCCACGCTCTTGGGTATGCGGCCGACATAGTTGAATTCCGCCTGCGTTCTAACATCCACGATATACGCAGTCGGGGTCGTTTGGCGGATCTCATATGCTTCGCGTGGCAATAGTGCGCCCTGATAGGCAAGGGCTTTGGCCAAACCCCGTTGATGCGCGGCTGCCAAGGTGGCAGAGATGGACGACATGCGATTTCTCCTAGAATTTGCGAGCGGGTCAGGCGGAGTTCTTCGGCCTGCCTCCATTACGCGCCGTCGAATCACACTCCCGTCGAATCGTGCACGGGAATTAGACCGTAACTTCGGCATGCACTAAACTAGTGCGAGCCATCTTTTCCCGCACCTAGTTGGGGCTTTATATATTCCTCAATCGCTCCTAACCACCTATTCTATCAGTGTTTTACGCGTTGACTTTCTGGGCACGGATTCTGCTGAACTCGCTCCACCCTTTCGGTCCAGGACTTATAACTCCCTCTCTTGCTAGGAGAAATTGCCATGTCTACGTCTGCCGACGTAATGAAAATAGTCTCGGACAATGATGTCAAATTCGTTGACTTCCGGTTCACCGATACGCGAGGTAAGGAGCAACACGTGTCGGTACCCGTGGGTGCGTTTAATCTGTCGAAGTTCGAGGATGGCCACGCGTTCGATGGGTCTTCCATTGCCGGATGGAAAGGTATTCAGGCGTCAGACATGCTGCTGATGCCCGACCCCGCCACAGCGCACATGGACCCATTTACGGATGAGCCCACTTTGATTTTGACGTGCGATGTAATCGAACCCTCGGACGGCAAAGGCTACGACCGCGATCCGCGATCGATCGCTAAGCGGGCCGAGGCCTATTTGAAATCCACCGGCCTCGGAGATGTGTGCTATTTCGGGCCGGAGCCCGAGTTCTTTATATTCGACTCCGTTACTTGGAAAGTCGACATGTCCGGTTGCTCGGTGAACATCGTATCCGAGGAAGCGCCTTGGAGTTCCGGACTGCAACTCGACGGCGGCAACAAAGGCCATCGCTCGCCGATCAAGGGCGGCTATTTCCCAGTTCCCCCGGTCGACTCGCTGCAGGACATTCGGTCGGCTATGTGCTTGGCCCTAGAAGAGCAAGGCGTCGAGGTTGAAGTGCATCACCACGAAGTTGCGGCAGCCGGACAATGCGAGATTGGCACCAAGTACGCACCGCTGGTTATGCGCGCCGACTGGATGCAGATCATGAAGTACACGATCCACAACGTCGCTCACTCATACGGCAAAACGGCGACGTTCATGCCCAAGCCTGTCGTCGGTGATAACGGGTCCGGTATGCACTGTCATCAGTCGGTTTGGAAGGGCGAGCAGAATTTGTTTGCGGGAAACGGTTATGCCGGCCTATCGGAGTTCGCCCTGTTCTATATCGGCGGCATCATCAAGCACGCCAAAGCGCTGAACGCGATTACCAATCCCGGCACGAACTCATACAAACGGTTGGTACCTGGCTACGAAGCGCCTATCAACCTTGCGTATTCCGCAAAGAATCGTTCTGCGTCGATCCGCATTCCGCATGTTCCGAGCCCCAAAGCGCGCCGTATCGAAGTACGTTTCCCGGATCCGACGGCGAATCCGTATCTGGCGTTTGCCGCCATGATGATGGCCGGACTCGACGGGGTGCAGAACAAGATTCATCCTGGCGATCCGATCGACAAGAATCTCTACGATTTGCCGCCAGAAGAAGCGAAGAAAGTCCCCAACGTGTGCTCGTCGCTGGAGATGGCTCTTGAGAACCTAGACTCCGATCGAGAGTTCCTGACGCGCGGCGGCGTATTCTCAAATGATATGTTGGACGCTTATATCGAACTGAAGATGGAGGAAGTCAACACCTTCCGCACGACCACTCATCCCGTCGAGTTTGCGATGTACTACAGCCTTTAATCGCTGCAGCGGCTGCGCTAAAGGGCGGGGCATCCGCCCTTTTTCGTTTCGCGCCGTGAGGAGCACTGGATTGATTACAGAGAACAGCTGCCTTAGACTGGGCGGAGTCAGTGCCGCTGACGCCAGCCTGTCCTATCTCTGCAATCTCTATCGTTATGCGCCGCACGCTTGTGCTTCTCTCCATAGTCGTAACACCGCTCTCCGCCCTCGGCGAGACGTGCAAATACGTCGACAAAGATGGCCACACCATCTACTCCAACGTTACGATCAAGAACGCTCGCAAGCTCAATTGCTTTCAACCACCCGAGCCGGTAGCGCCCGAGCCGAAGGCACCGTCGGCAGCAGGGAAGCCGCGCTCGCAGGAAGGGGTACAGGCTGCTCCCATAGACGGGGGACGCCCGAAGGTCGAGCCGACGACACAGCGCAAGCGCGACGACCAGCGTCGGCAGATTTTGGAGGACGAGCTTGCACGCGAACAAAACTCGCTTGCAGAATCGCGCAAAGTCCTGAGCGAGCAAGAGGCGATTCGCAACGGGGACGAGAGAAATTATCAGCGCGTTCTAGACCGCTTAAAACCCTATCAGGACGACGTAGCGGTCCACGAAAAGAACGTCAGCTCGATTCGCCAGGAACTCGCAAACCTCAAATAGCCAACCTCGGCGAGGTTGCGGCCAGCCCGCTGCGCTTGCCAGCAGCACTTACGAAACGGCAAAGCTCGCGCAGCACCTCTGATTGCCAGTTCCATTCCGTCTCGCTGCAGTGCAATATAGCGCCATGAGAAAAGCGTCTTTGGCGTTCGTGCGACTCGGCAAGCGAGATAGTAGCGCTGTGCTGCAAGCCTTTTCTTCGCCCGGCCTCGATGCTTTATCTACAGGTGTGCTATGCCTAGGACTCGATTTACGGGTCGTGTACGCCAACCCCGCCGCCGAGAATTTATTCAAGCTGAGCGCCCGCAACACAATTGGGCAAAAAATCTCCGATACATTCCCGGACGACGCGCAGTTGGAGACTGCCATCGCGTTGGCAGCGGAGCGCAACTGCAGCTACACGCAGCATGAGCTCAGCTTGGCGACCGCGGGACAGCAACACTTTGAAGTGAGCTGCACGGTCACGCCGGTCGAGATCGATAAGTTCGAGGGGTATCTCCTGGAGTTCACCGAGCTTCACCAGCAACTTCGTATTGCGCGTGAGGCACGGCTGCACGATCAAACCGAGGCCAGTCGCTGGTTGATTCGAAACCTCGCTCATGAGATCAAGAACCCTCTGGGCGGATTGCGTGGCGCAGCCCAACTGCTCGAGCGCGAGCTCGAGCGCCCTGAGCTCGCCGAGTACACGCAAGTCATCATGAAAGAGGCAGATCGGTTGCAGACGTTGATGGACCGACTGCTATCGCCCCAACGACTGCCACAGTTCACCCGCCTCGACATTCACGAAGCCTTGGAACGCGTGCGCAGTCTGGTGTTAGCCGAATTTCCGAACGGTATACGAGTTCGACGCGACTATGACGTGAGTCTGCCAGCCGCTCAGATCGACCGGGAACAAATCATTCAGGCTTTGCTCAACATCGGCCGCAATGCAGCCCAGGCGCTCGCAGGTCGCGGCGATATCGTGCTGCGTACCCGCGTAGCCCGGCAGGTGACGCTTGCTCGCAAGCTGCACCGCCTCGGTCTCTTGATTCAAATTATCGATAACGGTCCCGGCGTGCCGGAAGACATCCGGGAAAAGATCTTTTTTCCCCTGGTTTCCGGCCGCGAGGGCGGTACCGGACTCGGGCTGACGTTAGCGCAAAGTTTTATATCTCAGCACAAAGGCATCATCGAGCTCGAAAGCGAGCCGGGCCGGACGTGCTTCACGATTCTC
>JBDTMS010000124.1:0-8723 GCA_039934195.1 Betaproteobacteria bacterium | reverse complement strand
CCGAACCAGCCGAATGTATAGAACGCGACGTACATGCCGAGCATCATGAAATCGCCCTGGGCGAAGTTGATGACGCGCATGACGCCGAAGATCAAGCTCAAACCGACGCACATCAAGCCGTAGATCGATCCGGTGAGCAGGCCTGCAGTCAACGCTTGCAGAAAATTCTCTACCAGCTGCGCCGCATCCATTTACTGCCCCCGAAGTATGCCGTGCTCTCGCGACCGGCCGTGATGACGGCGCACTTCGGGCTTGACTCGCTTCGCGTCATCGCTGCGGCCATGCAACAGTGCGCCGAGACCGCCAGCGTCCTCGCATTCGTCCAGCGCATCGATGAACTGTTCGATCTCGCGCGTACGATCTGCGCCGACGACGAGCGCAGAGGCGATGCGAAACCGTTCACGCACATCGGGTTCAGTTGCATTGACGACATCGCGCAGCCGGACGCGGTGCTGGGCGCCATTGGCATCGCGCACCTCGACCTCGCCGCCCTGCTGGCCGGGATAGTCGCGCGTCATTGCATCGTCGATCTCGAGCGAGGTGACGCTGAGCAGCCGATGCAGTTGCGCATCGTCGAGCAGCGTGAAGTTGTCTTCCGACACGCCGCATTTGATGAGCGCGGCGGCGACGTTGTATTGAATGCTCATCTTGGCTTGCAGAATGTGCGCGAACGGGCCGGTAGAATCGCAGCCCGGATAGGTAGCACCTGCGCGCGGTACGCGGATCGTAATGGCTGCAATACGTGCCGGGGTAATGTGCGTTTCGCGAGCGATGCTCAACGCGGCTTGGCATGCGGTCTGCGCGAAGTTACAAGCGGGCACCGGCTTGTGATAGACCGACAGGATTTCCGGTTTGCCTGCGAATAGCTTTACCTTATTGGCCGCCGACGATTTACGCAGGGCCGCGAACAAGCCCGCTTCGCCGTCCAGCGCGGTGGCCGATGCAAATGCGCCGAGCGCCGCGAGCCGAACGGCGGTGACTGCGTTTCGCGCAGCGAAGCCCGGGTGGAAAAACATCTCGCTGCCGCCGGTGTGCGCCCATTGATTGAGCCCTGCCGCGGTGTTCGCGGCAAATCCCAGCGCGCTGGTCGTTTCTTCGACGCTAAGTCCGAACAGTCGCGCGCCTGCCGCGGTTGCGCCCAGAGGTCCGGTGATGCCGGTCGGACGATGGATGCGCGCGAGATCGGCGTCGATCACAGCGCGGCCGATTTGTGCGCCAACCTCGTAGCCGACTGCGACCGCGGCGATGAAATCTGCGCCGCTGGTACGCCGAGACTGCGCGAGCGCGAGCAGCGTCGGCAGCACGACGACGCCGAGATGACTGATGCTGCCGGCGTGCATGTCTTCGCGCACCAGGCCATGGCCCATGACGGCATTGGCAAACGCGGCATCGGTGTATGACGCGGCATATGGCGAGCCGATCATCGTCGCCGCATCGCCGTCATCGACGAGCCGAGCCGCGAGGAGCACGGCCTGTTGGCTCCACGGCAAGTCACGCGCCTCGAACGCGCAGCCGATCAAGTCGAGCAAACACACTTTTACCTTCGCCGTGACCTCGATCGGTAGATCCAGCATAGCCACATCGACACTGGCGCGAGCGATGCGCGCGGCCAGCGGATCGTTGCTACCGGCAGCCGCGAACGCTAGGTCGGTTATCGGCGTCGTATTCAGCATGGCATCTCGCCCTCGCGTTGTAGTGCATCCGCACGGCGGCGTCGCGTCGTTGTGGTCATCCACGCACCTCGACGCCAGCCCAGCTTTCCAGCACTTTGCAGATCGAAGTGAAGTCGGATTCGCCGCCGAACATCGCGTTGGTTACCGCGAGCATCTCGCGCACGGCGGCGCCGACGACCATCGGAACGCCCATCGATTCCGCCTCGTCGATACAAAGCCGCACGTCTTTGTACGATAGCGCGGTCGCGAAGCCGAAGTCGAATGTGCCGGGCAATATCGAGCGCGGAAATTTGTCCTGGCTCGCGCTGTTGCGGCCCGAGCCGGCATTGATGACGTCGAGCATCGTCTGCGGCTCTAGACCCGCTTTCACGCCCATCACCATCGCTTCTGATGTGACGACCAATGCGGCGGCGGCGAGCAAGTTATTGGCGAGCTTCATCGTCTGCGCCTGACCGGCTTTCTCGCCGAGATGAAACGGCTTGCCGAACGTCTTCAGCAGCGGCTGCAGTTCTTCGTAGATGTTCTTCGGGCAGGCAACCATCACCGCGAGCGTGCCGTTCGCGGCGCCGGCAACACCGCCGCTCACCGGCGCATCGACATAAACCATGTCGCGTGCTGCCATCGCGGCCGCGACGGTGCCGGCGGTGCGTGGACCGATCGTGGAAAAATCGATGACGCGTTTGACCTCGGTGCCTTCGATGACGCCGTCTTTACCCAGCGCGACGGCGTGCACGATTTCCGGATTCGGCAAACTCAAGAACACCGTTTGTGCAGTGCAAGCGACTTGCGCGGCGGACTTGCCGGCGCGCGCTCCCAGTTGCACGGCGCGCTGCACGGCAGCCTCGTCGCGGTCATAGACGCAGACCTGATGCCCCTGATCGAGCAGCCGCTTCGTCATCGGTCCGCCCATACGCCCGATACCAACGAAGCCTAACGTTTCGCCCTTCATGCAGCGCTCCTTCCCCTGTCTATTAGAGCCATTAGGATATTTGGCCTGAGCACGGCGACGACTTCACTTCGCGACTCGACCATTGCGCGCATTTGCATGTGTCGTGTGTAGCGCGACCGGGCCCGCATCGAGCAGCCCACTACTTTACCGGCTTACCTTAAATGGTGTGCGCTTCTCGATTCCAGCAAGAGTCCAGGCATGCGGCACCCGGATAGTGCGTGAGCGTTTCGCGTCGCAGCGCCCGTGCGCACTGGCATCAGCTGCGATGCTTGACGGCGTTATTATACTAGTGTGTAATAACGCCATGGTCAGACCATCGCAGAACATCGACAAGCGCCTGCTCGCGGCAGGTGCCGAGCTATTACCGGCGACCGGCTGCAAAGGTCTGTCGGTGCGCCAGCTCGTGGAACATGCCGGGGTCAACCTCGGCATGTTCCATTACCACTTCAAGTCGAAAGACAATTTCATCAGGACGGTGCTCGAGCAGACCTACGAGGAGATGTTCTCCGCGCTGGTGCTGCAAGTCTCGGAGGTGCACTCGCCGCTGGAGAGTTTGCGCGGCGCGCTGCGCGTGCTCGGGCGCTTCGGCCGAAAAAATCGCGTGTTGATGGTGACCCTGGTGTCCGAGGCGATGGCGGGCGAAGCATTGCCGGCAGCGTTTCTGCGCGCCAATTTGCCGCGCCACATCACGATCATCGCGCAGCTGGTCGCGCGCGCGCAGCGCGACGGCAGCATCGTGAAGGCGCCGGTGCCGGCGGTGCTGGCGTTTCTCATGGGGTCGGTCGCGGCGCCACTGTTGCTCGGGTCGGCCATCACAAGGCATGGCGTGTTGCCTCCCGAGACTGCTGCGCTGATCGAAAAATCCGTGCTGTCCGAGCGGGCTTTGGATCAGCGCATCGAATTCGCTCTTCGCGGCCTTGCCGCCGACAGGAAATAATCATGAACAGATCGATCGTCGTTCTCGCGGCATTCTTGATGTGCGCGTCGAGCGGTTGCGCAAAACGCGCACCCGATACCTTTCCCGGATACGCGGAGGCCGACTACGTCCGGCTCGCGTCACCGATGTCCGGCACCCTGACCAAGCTGCATCTGCAGCGCGGCGACTCGGCGGCTGCCGCGGCGCCGGCATTCGTGCTGGAACAGGAGAGCGAAAATGCCGCGCGACAAGAGGCGCTGTCTCGCGTGGAGCGTGCGAAGGCACAGCTCGCGGATTTGAAGAAAGGCCGGCGTCCGGATGAGCTGGCGAGCGTGCGCGCGCAGATTGCGGAGGCGGAATCGACGCTGGCATTTTCGAAATCCGACTTCGCACGCATGCAACAACTGGCTGGCGACAATTTCATCTCACCGGCTCGATTGGATGAGACCCGCTCGAAACTGAATCGCGACCAAGGCCGCGTCAACGATCTGCACGCGCAGCTACGCACCGCGCAGCTCGGCGCACGGCCGGACGAGATCGACGCCGCGCAAAAGGAGATAGATGCCGCAATGGCACAGGTCGCGCAGGCCGGCTGGCGCGTGAATCAAAAGACCCAGCGAACACCGGTTGCCGGCACCGTGATCGACACCCTGTACCGTGAAGGCGAATGGGTTCCGGCGGGCGGGGCGGTGGTTACGCTACTGCCGCCGAGCAATATAAAAGCGCGCTTCTTCGTCGGCGA
This sequence comes from Betaproteobacteria bacterium, assembly GCA_039934195.1. Classification (GTDB taxonomy): domain Bacteria; phylum Pseudomonadota; class Gammaproteobacteria; order Burkholderiales; family SHXO01; genus SHXO01. Next base: position 4,443 of record JBDTMS010000124.1, on the reverse strand, counting down.
ATCGCGGCTAGGTCAACTCAAGCTGGGCCAAGCGGTATCGCTCTCGTGCGACGGTTGCGGCACGCCGATCGGCGGCACGATCAGTTTCATCTCGCCGGAAGCTGAGTACACCTCGCCGATCATCTACAGCAAAGAAAACCGCGCGTCGCTGGTGTTCATGATCGAAGCTAAGCCGGACGCAGCGCAGGCCGCGCGCCTGCATCCGGGACAGCCGCTGGAAGTGCGGCTGGCGAGCGGAGTGAGGTCATGACCGCGCCGGCGGATGAGGCCGTCATCGATGTACGAGGCCTGACCAAACGCTTCGGCGATCGCGTCATCGTCGACCACTTCGACATGCGCGTGAACAAGGGTCGGATTTACGGTTTTCTCGGACCGAACGGCAGCGGCAAAACCACGACCATCCGCATGCTATGCGGGCTGCTGACGCCGGACGAAGGGGAGGGGACTTGTCTGGGTTACGACATCCGCAAGCAAGCCGCGCTGATCAAGCGCCAGGTCGGCTACATGACACAGAAGTTCGGACTCTACGAAGACCTGAGCATCGAAGAGAATCTCGACTTCATCGCGCGTGTGTATGCGGTTGCCGATCGCTCCAACAAGATCAAGCACACGCTCGAGCGGCTTGGTCTATACGAGCGCCGCGCGCAATTGGCCGGGGCGCTCTCAGGCGGGTGGAAACAGCGCCTGTCGCTCGCCGCATGTCTAATCCACGAACCGCAATTGCTGCTACTCGATGAGCCGACCGCGGGCGTCGATCCTGCTGCGCGCCGCGACTTCTGGGATCAGATCCACGAGCTTGCCGCTGCCGGCCTCACTGTATTGGTATCCACGCATTACATGGACGAAGCCGAGCGTTGTCATGAGCTCGCCTACATCGCCTACGGAAAATTGCTGGCGCAAGGCACTGTCGCCGAAGTCATCGCCGGCGCGCACCTACGGACCTGGTCGCTAACCGGTCCGAATCTTATCGAAGTCGGCCATCGATTAAAGAGCGCCGCAGGTATTCGCACCGTTGCGCCCTTCGGTTCGACTCTGCACGTCAGCGCCGACGACGAGGCCGCGTTTCAGTCGGCGCTGGCGCCGCTGCAAGCGCCCGATCTCACGGTATCGCCGATCGATCCGAGCCTCGAAGACGTATTCATCGCGCTGATGCAAGGCGCAACCGACAATTACGCGCGGGAAGCAGCATGAGCTGGAGCCGATTTCTCGCGATTCTGACCAAAGAATTTCGCCAGGTCCGCCGCGATCGCTTGACGTTCGGAATGATGGTCGGCATTCCAATCCTGCAATTGATCCTGTTCGGTTACGCAATCAACAGCGATCCCAAACATCTGCCGGTGGCTGTGATCGACAGCGACCGCAGCGAATTCTCCCGCAGCTTCATCGCCGGCCTGGAAAATTCCGAATACTTCCGCATCACTGATCGCGTCGCCAGCGAACGCGAAGGCGACACGTTGCTGGATGCCGGCAAAGTTCAATTTGTCCTGGTGGTGCCGCAGGATTTTTCGCGCAAGCTGATACGCGGCGAGCACGCGGTTATGCTGCTTGCGGCAGATGCGACGGACCCGGCGGCGACCGGAAACGCGATCGCGGCGATCAACCAAATCGGCGATCGCACGATCGGTCGCGATCTCATCGGTTCGCTGGAATCGCTGCGGCAAACGCACTCGCCGTTCGAAGTGCGCATCCAGCGTCGCTATAACCCGGAAGGTCTGACCCGCTACAACGTCGTGCCGGGCCTGGTCGGCGTGATCCTGACGATGACCATGGTGATGATGACGGCACTCGCCATGACGCGTGAGCGCGAGCGCGGGACGATGGAGAATCTGCTCGCGACGCCGGCGCACCCCGCAGAAGTCATGTTCGGCAAGATCGTGCCGTACATCTTGATCGGCTACGTGCAAGTCAGCGTGATTCTCGTCGCGGCACGTTTGCTGTTCGACGTGCCTATCGTCGGCAGCCTGGCGCTGCTATCGATCGTGCTGGTGCTGTTCATCGCCGCGAATCTCGCCGTCGGCTTTACCTTCTCCACCATCGCGCGCAATCAGTTGCAAGCGATGCAACTCACGTTTTTCTTCTTCCTGCCCTCGATGCTTCTAACCGGATTCATGTTTCCATTTCGCGGCATGCCGGTGTGGGCGCAGACCATCGGCGAAGCGCTCCCGCTCACGCATTTCCTGCGCATCGTGCGCGGCATTCTGTTGAAGGGAAACGGCATCGGCGAGGTTGCACCGCACGTGTGGCCGATCGTCGCGTTCACCGTGTTCGCGGCGGCGGTCGCGCTCAAGCGCTATCGACAAACGCTGGATTGATCGCTGCGGAAGCGCGAATTGGAGATACATTTTCCGCAGCGGCACGGCCGCGGGCCACAACGGAAGCGCGCAAGGACACAGCGGAAACGCTCAAGGACACAGCGGCGGGTCGCCCAGAATTTGTCGTGGCGTGCCGAGCGAGCGCTCGACCGCGCGTGCGATTCCGAGCAACGTGTCGTCGCTGCCGCGGCGGCTGGACAACTGCAACCCGATCGGCATGCCATTCGGATCTTTACCGACCGGCACACTGATCGACGGAAAATCCCAAAAGTTCATCAGCATCAGATTGCGCCCGATTGCCATGTTGCGTTCGCGGTAGGCGTCCAGCTGCTCGACGTCCTGCGCAGCCGGCGCGGTGATGCGTGTGGTCGGCGTCGCGATGACATCTAAACCATCGAGCTGCGCATGCGCGCGAACGCGCACTGGTTCGATCTCGCGCAGACGCCGCAGATATTCTTCGGTGCTGATGGCGCCGAACGTCGACAGCCGCGACCAAACTGTCGGATCCAAACTGGCAATCCAATCGGGAAATTCCGCTTTGATCAGCGCATAGCCTTCCGGAACGCCGACACCGCCGTTCGCCATCCATTGCGCAGCCGGGGCTGCTTCTGGAAATGCACACGGGACCAACACGGCGCCGTGCGCCTCTAAATCTCGCAGGGCACGCTGGATCGCCTCGACGACGCCCGGACCGCAATCGTCGAAGAAGTGCTGTTCGGGTACGCCGATGCGTAGGCCGTGGGGCGAGCGCGCTTCGGTATTTTCCAGCAAGGACATCAGCTCGACGTGTGGGTCGATCGCAGCGAAGCCGACGATCAGATCTTCTACCGACCGGGCGAGAATGCCGGGCGTGTCCAAGGTCGGCGACAGCGGCGGCGCGCCGCCGGTCGGCCAGCGTCCGATCGAGGTGCGCAGTCCGACGCAGCCGGTCAGCGCCGCAGGCGCGCGCACCGAACCGCCGGCATCGCTCCCCAGCGCCCACAGACAGCTGCCTTCCCACAACGACACGCCCGCACCCGCGCTGGATCCGCCGCTCAAGCGATGACTCGCTGCGTCCCACGGATTGCGCGGCGCGCCCCAGTGCTGGTTGACGCCGATCACGCCGAATGCAAACGGCACCGTGTGCGATTTCCCGGAAAAGACCGAGAGTTGTCGGCGCAGTCCCGCTACGATCGGCCCTTCAGCTGAATACTTTTCAGGCAGCGGCGCGAGCGTGCCGCAGTAGGTCGGGGTATCCCGAATGCCGAATACATCTTTGATCGATATCGGCAGTCCCTGCGCGGGTCCAATATCCGCGCCGATTTTGAACGCCGCATCGGCGGCTTGCGCCTGCAGTCGCGCGGCTGGTCCGAGCCAGAGTTTGTAAGCGTTGAGCGTTTCGCCGTAGCGGCCATGGCGCTCCGCTGCTTCTTCGAACAGATCAACGGCGCGGACGCTGCCTTCGCGCAATGCCCGTAGCAGTTGCAGTGCAGGAGTAGTGACAATGCTGAGAGTCATTGGCGCATCGGTGTAACAACAGGCTCAGGAAACATCGACCGCTGCACCGAAGGTCGCACCGATCTCGTCATGGATGACAAGATCGGCGATGTCATCCTGATCGGTGGGCTCACGGTTGATGATAAGCAGTGCTGCGCCGTTCAACTTGGCGACGCGCGGCAGATCCGCGGCTGGATAGACGACGAGCGATGATCCAAGCACTATGAATAAATCGCCCGCAAGGGTTTCTGCCTCTGCCCGCTCGACTGCCTGCATCGGCATACGTTGTCCGAACGAGATCGTGGCTTGTTTCACGATACCGCCGCAGTCGGGGCAAATCGGCAGCGTCTCATCGTTTTCGAATGCGGCCAGGATCGGCTCGAGCTCGCGGCGCAATCCGCAATCCAGACAGCTCGCGTACGTGCCGTTCCCGTGCAGCTCGATGATTTTGTCTTCCGGAACGCCGGCGCGCTGGTGCAGGCCGTCGACATTTTGCGTGATCACGCAGCCGCCCTTGCCGTCGCTCACGAGTTTGGCGACGGCGCGATGACCCCGATTAGGCGCGGCGGCGCGGAAGGTGCGATCGGTGACGAGCTTGCGACGCCACGATTCCCGCCGCATGTCCGGCGAGGCGATGAAATCCTGAAATTCGATC
>JBDTMS010000123.1:0-8735 GCA_039934195.1 Betaproteobacteria bacterium | reverse complement strand
CGCTCGCTCGACATGCCGACTTGTTCCGGCGTCGAGGTCGGCAGCGTTTGTGCAGCCAGCGCGATCGGAAACAGCGCGATGACAGAGGCGAAATGCAAGGCAGGATGTTTTTTGTGCATAGGCGTAAGCTCTCCTCGGCAATACAGATGCGGCTCGCGCAGGTGTGCGAGAAACCGGCGAACGCGTCACGGTACAAGACCGGCGCAGTGCCGGCAACTGCGCGATGCAACTCGCGCGCTTAAGTGCGTGGCGCGCCCGGTCGATGGGCACTCTTGCCGCAGCGCGATGTCGAATTCAAAGCAGCAGGTGCCAGATGCTTCGTATCCGGCACGATGTGCAGCGCCATATTCTCGAACTTCTCTGGAGCATTGATGAGCAAACCAACCGATAACGCCGGTGCTCGCGTGGCGGGCGATCGTGCGTCGGACCGAATCCGCGAGCGGCTGCAACGAGCCGGGCAGCGGTTCCATGCCAACGACAACATCGCCGAGTTCGTCGAAAGCGAAGCCGAGCTCGATGCAATCGAGGACGAGGTGACGGCGAGCCTGCAGGGGGTGTTGGAAGCGCTCGTTATCGATACGGTCAACGATCACAACACACAGGGCACTGCGCGCCGAGTCGCCCGTATGTTCGTGCGCGAGGTGTTCAGCGGCCGCTTTCAGAAGTCGCCGCGGATAACCGAGTTTCCTAACGCCGAGCAGCTCAATGAGCTGATGATCATGGGGCCGATCACGGTACGCAGCGCTTGCTCGCATCATCTGGTGCCGATCATCGGCAAGCTGTGGATCGGCGTGCTGCCGAATGAAAAATCGAATCTGATCGGGCTGTCGAAGTATTCACGCATCGCAGAATGGATCATGAGCCGGCCGCAGATCCAAGAAGAGGCCATCATCCAACTGGCCGACGAGCTCGAGCGGCGGGTGCGCCCCGATGGGCTGGCGCTGGTGATCGAAGCCGATCATTTCTGCATGCAATGGCGGGGCGTTAAAGACGAATCGCACATGACGACTAGCGTGATGCGCGGTTCCTTTCTGACCAACTCGGATACGCGCCGGGAATTTTTGCAGCTGTTGAAGCGCTAACGCAAATGCGCCGCACACCATGCGCAGCGCTACGAAGAGACTTCCGCGTCGTAGCCGCTCTCGCTGAATTGCAGCAGACAAAAGCCGTGACCGAACGGATCGCTTAACGTGGCCAGCCGTCCCCATCTGAACGATTGCGACGCACTTTCCAGAGTTGCGCCGGCCGCGATTGCACGTTCAACTGCGCGATCGACATCGTCCACTTCGAAATCCAAATGCACCGGCGTCCAGTGGCGTGAATAGTTGCGCGGCAAGTGCGCATGTGCAGACGCCGACTCGCCAGCGGATTTTTGCAGCAGATAAATTTTCGACGAACCGCCGAGCATCTCGACGACCGAGCCGTCGAATAATCGGCGTCCCGTAAGCAGGCCAAGCGCATCGCGATAAAACGAGACTGCGCGATTGAGATCGTCGACGTCGATGTTGATCAAAAACTGCATGGCGCGACGCGGCTCGGTTGCGTGCACGCTGAGCTAGACTTTCTCTACGGCCGGAAGGTGGTCTTCGTTAAAGCAGATCCGGTTGCCGAAGGGGTCGATCACCTCTACCGTCTTCGCGCCCCAGGGCGCGTCTTCGATGCCGGGCCGCAGGTACCGGTAGCCTTTTGCGCTCAGCGCCTGGTGGTAGTCTTGCAGACCGGTAAGCCGCACGAAAACTTTCGATCCGGGACAGCAATCCCCGTGATGTTCGGTCAAGTGCAACACGCAATTGCCCAGCGACACTTGCATGTAGAGTGGCGCTGTATCGTCGAATCGATGTTCCCAATCGATGCGAAAGCCCAGATAGTCGACGTAGAATGCCTTGGCTTTGTCGACATCGAAGATGCGCAGTAGAGGAATAGTCTGCAGAACGGTCGGCGTCATAGTTCGTTGCATTCCTTTCAGTGCGGCAGGTAAACACCGCGTATTGCAGTAGGTAAACATAGCGCGCTGCCGTCGAATCACTTCCGTCGTTTTACTCAGGAGCGAAATCATGAAACTCTACTACTCGCCCGGCGCCTGCTCGCTGGCGCCGCACATTCTTGCAACCGAAGCCGGTTTGCCGCTCGACACTGAAAAAGTCGACTTGAAGACCAAGCGCACCGAATCCGGGGCAGACTTCGAGAAGATCAATCCCAAGGGCTACGTTCCGGTGTTGCAGCTCGACGATGGACAGACGCTCACCGAGGTGCCGGTGATTCTGCAGTACCTGGCAGACCGTAAGCCGGAGAGCCATCTCGCACCGCACGCAGGCACGATGGAGCGTTATCGCCTGCAGGAGTGGCTCAACTTTATCACCGCTGAATTGCACAAGCAGCACGGCGCTCTGTTCAATCCAACCTATCCGGAAGAGGGAAAACAATTCTTCCGCGATCGGTTGACCAAGCGCTATGCGTATTTGAACGAAAATCTTGGCAACAAGGAATATCTCATGGGCGATCAGTTCACCGCACCGGACGCCTATTTGTTTACCGTAGGCAATTGGGCAAAGCGCGTGAACATCGATCTCGCGCAGTGGCCGGTGTTGAGCGCCTACATGCAGCGCGTCGGCAGCCGTCCGAAAGTCGTCGAGACATTAAAAGCAGAGGGCTTGCTCTAAATCGCGGCAATCGATCGAAGCTGCAATTAAAGAAGGCGAGGGAAACCCCTCGCCTTCTTTATCGCGCGGTCGCGCCGCCATAGCTCAGCTATCCCACGGATTGCCGCGCTGCGTGTCGATGCCGTACTTGTCGAGCGCCTGCTTCACCACTTTGCGCTCGATGGTGCCCTCGTCGGCAAGTGCTTTCAACGCGGCGATCGCTACATTGTTGCGGTCAACCTCGAAAAAGTTGCGCAAGGCCGCGCGCGAATCGCTGCGGCCGAAGCCATCGGTGCCGAGCGTCACGTAGCGGCGCGACACCCACGTGCGAATCATGTCCGGTACCGCGCGCATGTAATCGCTCGCCGCAATGATCGGTCCGCTGGTCGACTGCAAAGATTTCTCCACCCAACTCAGCCGCGGCTCGTCTTCCGGGTGCAGACGGTTGTAGCGTTCGACGTCCAACCCATCGCGACGCAATTCGGTGTAGCTCGTGACGCTCCACACGTCGGCGGCGATGCCCCAATCTTTTTCGAGCAAGTCGGCGGCGGCGAGCACTTCGCGCAGAATCGTTCCAGTACCGAGCAGCTGCACTTTCGGTTTGGCGCCGTCCTTTTTTCCTTTCGAAGTTTTCGCGTCGACACCCGAAACGGACGGACGCAGCGAGTACATGCCTTTCAGAATCCCTTCCGTCTTGCCTTCCGGGATGGCGGGATGCGCGTAGTTTTCGTTCATCACGGTGACGTAATAGAACACGTCTTCCTGCGCTTCTAGCATGCGGCGCATGCCGTCTTGCAGAATCACGATCAGCTCGTACCCATAGCACGGATCGTAGGCGACGCAATTGGGCACCGTCGAAAACAGCAGATGGCTCGAGCCATCCTCGTGTTGCAAGCCTTCGCCGGACAAAGTGGTGCGTCCCGCGGTTGCGCCCAACAAAAAGCCGCGGCAGCGCGAATCGCCGGCAGCCCAGATGAGATCGCCGATGCGCTGAAAGCCGAAGCACGAATAGAAAATATAGAACGGCAACATCGGCACGCCGTGCGCGCTGTAGCTGGTCGCCGCCGCAATCCATGACGATACCGCGCCCGCTTCGGTGATGCCTTCCTCGAGAATCTGGCCTTCTTTCGCTTCCTTATAGTAGAGCAGCTCATCTTTGTCTTCCGGTTCGTAGAGCTGACCGACGGAAGAATAGATAGCGACCTGCCGGAACAGCGCTTGCATTCCGAACGTGCGCGCTTCATCCGCGACGATCGGCACGATGTGTTTGCCGAGCTTCGGATCGCGCAGGAGTTGCGAGAGTAGCTGCACGAACACCATCGTGGTCGACAGCTCGCGCTCGCCGGTGCCGGCAAGCTGCTTCGCCATCGTGTCGATTCCGGGGACGGGCAACGTTTCGCTCTTGCCCACCCGCACCGGCATGTAGCCGCCGAGCGCCTGCCGCCGCTCGTGCATGTATTTCATTTCCGGGCTATCGTCGGCCGGCTTGTAGAAGCGCAGCTTGGTTACGTCTTCGTTGGACAACGGCACTTCGAAGCGATCGCGGAACGCGAGCAGTGCGTCGTCTTCCAGCTTCTTGTGCTGATGCGAGCCCATTTTGCCCTGCGCGCCGGTGCCCATGCCGTAGCCTTTCTTGGTCTGCGCGAGGATGACGGTCGGCTGGCCCTTGTGGCTGACCGCCGCTTGATACGCAGCGAAGATCTTGATCGGATCATGCCCGCCGCGTTTCAGATGATTGATCTCGTCATCCGACATATGCGACACCAGCGCCTGCAGCTCGGGATATTTATTGAAGAAGTTCTCGCGATTGAAACGTCCATCGGTCGCTGCGTATTTCTGGAATTCCCCGTCCACCGTCTCGTGCAGCCGCTTGATGATCACGTTGTCGTGATCGCGGGCGAACAGCGGATCCCAGTCGCTGCCCCAGATCAGCTTGATCACGTTCCAGCCGGCGCCCGCGAATAGTCCTTCCAGTTCCTGCACCACGGAACCGTTGCCGCGCACCGGGCCGTCGAGCCGCTGCAGGTTGCAGTTGACGACGAAGATCAGGTTGTCGAGACCTTCTCGCGCCGCGAGCGACAGGCCCGCGAGGGATTCCGGCTCGTCCATCTCGCCGTCGCCGGGGAACGACCAGACCTTGCGATCGGCCGCATCGAGAATGCCGCGGTCCTGCAGGTAGCGCAGGAAGCGCGCCTGATAGATCGCATTGAGCGGGCCGAGGCCCATGGAGCCGGTGGGGAACTGCCAGAACTCCGGCATCAGGTAGGGGTGGCAATACGAACACAGGCCCGGACCCGGATGGCCGGCCCCCCGCGCGTCGGGCGGCGTGGCGCCTTCCGTCAGCCCGGTTTCGCGCCGGTAATTGTCGATCTGCTCCGCCGTGAGCCGGCCCTCGAGGAAGGCGCGCGAGTAGATGCCCGGTGCCGAGTGCGGCTGGAAGTAGATCAGGTCGCCAGACTGGCCGGCGCGGAAGAAGTGGTTGAAGCCCACCTCGAACAAATCGGCGGCGGAGGCATAGCTGGCGATGTGCCCGCCCAGTTCCGGATGCGCCTTGTTCGCGCGGACCACCATCGCGAGCGCGTTCCAGCGCACCAGGCCCATCAGCCGCTGCTCGATCTCCGGGTTGCCGGGAAACTGCGGCTGATTCGCGAGGGTGATGGTATTCGAGTACGGCGTATTGAATACCGGCGGCAGCGGCACGCGGCGATGGCGTGCGTGGTCCAGGAGTTTCCGCAGGATGAAGGTCGCCCGCTCGGCGCCTTCCGCCTCCACGATGGCGTCGAACGCTTCGAGCCACTCGCGGGTCTCGGTCGGGTCGGCGTCCTTGGGCAGCACACGCGAGAAGATCGTGGTATCGACTTGCGTCAGGTCGGAAAGGTCGGTCATGGCTTGGTCCTCAGGTACACTCCGCGCCGCCCACCGGCAGCCGCAACGTCGGCGATGGTACCTCGAAGGCTGGAGCACGGGGTTGCGTTCCCTCTGCCAATACCGGGCCTCTACGGCATAAAATGCTGCACCAGAAACCAAAATCAGCACATTCTGCGTCACATGCCCGATGCGATCGATTGGCGGATCCTGCACCTGCTGCAGGAAGACGCGCGGCTCTCGAATGTGGAGCTGGCGCGGGCGGTGAATCTTTCACCTTCGCCCTGCCTCGCGAGGGTTCGGGCGCTGGAGGCGGGCGGGTATATCAGTCGCTACGTCACGGTGCTCGATCCGCTGCGCCTCGGGCTGCAGGTGAGCGTGTTCATCCAGGTGCGGCTGGAGCGCCAGATCGAGCCCTCGCTGGAGGTGTTCGAGAAAGCGATGATCGAGCGGCCCGAGGTGATGGAGTGCTATCTGATGACCGGCGATGCCGACTACCTGCTGCGGGTGGTCGTGCCCGACATCCAGGCGCTGCAGCATTTCATCGTGAATTTCCTGTCGCGGGTCCAGGGCGTCGGCAACATCCAGTCGAGCTTTTCGCTGAAGCAGGTCAAGTACCAGACCGCGCTGCCATTGCCGACAGATTCCGCACGACCCCGTCGACCGCAGGGCATCAAATCGCGCAAGTCGCGTTGAAGAGGATCGGCTCATGAATCTGCAGCAACTCTGCTGCGCTTCGCGCGGGAATCTCCTGGCGTTCGCTTTGATGCTGTTCGCACCGGCGTTCGCATTTGCGGACGGCCAGGAAACCGTGATCCAGCGCGGCCTGCTGCCGGAGCGCGACGGACGCTGGAGCCTCGGCGTCGGCGTGCGCGCCGCGCAGTCGCCCTACCGCGACAAGTCGGCGGCCACCGATCTGCTGCCGCTCATCATGTACGAGGGCGAACGCGGCTATCTCCGCGGCACCCGTGGCGGCCTGCGCATCGTCGACAAGCCGGGCTTCAAGCTCGAAGCGATCGCGCAGGTCCGACTCGGCGGCTATCGCGGAGATGACGGCAGCTATCTCGACGGGATGGTCCGGGAGCGTTCGCTCGATGGCGGACTCGCTGTGATCTTCCCCACGCCCCTCGGTGAATTCTCGGCGGAAGCCACGGCCGACATCTCCAACACGCACAACGGCGTGGAAGTCTCGGGCGCGTGGGCGCGGACCTGGGCGTTCGGCGCGCTGAAATTGCGTCCTTCCGTGACATTCACCCGCTACAGTCCCGATCTCGCCGACTACTATTTCGGCGTGCCGTCCGGTGAGGCTCGTCCCGCTCGTCCGGCCTACCTGCCCGGGGCGGCATCCAGCGCCCGCCTCGCGCTGCACGGCACCTATCAGCTCACCACCAACGGTTATCTGTACGGAAGTCTGGGCCTCACGTGGCTGGACAAATCGATCAACGACAGTCCGCTGGTCGACCACGGGATCCTGCTGTCCGCGTTCGGCGGCTATGTCTATCGCTTCGGTGACCCCACTGGAGATGGCAAGCCCGAATCGGGCGCATCGCTCCTGCCCGATTCGAAATGGTCGTTCCGCGTTGCGCGCGGCTGGAACGCCGAAGCGAGCCTGCTCAGCATCATCCCCGGCGGCAATTTCGCCTTGAGCCCCGAGCGCACCGGCGTGATCAGCCTGGAGGTCGGCAAGCTGCTCAACGAGCGCTTTCGCGGCTGGCCCGTGGACGTCTACGTCAAGGGCGCCTACATGCGCTACCTCGAAAAGAACATCCAGCCGGACGGCAACGGCGTCGCGCTGTACATCAAGGGTTTCTACTACGGCTTTCCCTGGAGCGATTACGTCAAGACCCGGTTCGGCTTCGGCCAGGGCCTGTCGTGGGTGGATCAGGTCCCCGCGCTCGAACAACGCGACCTCCAAAGGAAGAATCCGAATACCTCCCGACTGTTGTCGTACCTCGACGTGAGCGTCGACATCAGCATCGGCGACGTGATCCGCTACAAGCCGCTGAAGGAAACGTATCTCGGCTTCGCGGTCATCCACCGCTCCGGCATCTTCGGGCTGGCCGACGTATTCGGCGGCGTCGACGGCGGCTCGAACTACAACTCGGTGTACATCGAGACGGTGTTCTGAGGGTAGGCGATCAAGGGCGCATCGGCGACGCAGATGCGCTGCGAAGCGCCGAGCGCAGCGAGGATCTCGCGATCCCCGGCTTGCCCGTACCGGATTGACAAGGCAGATCCGTGTTCTATAGTCACCGTGGACCCGAAGGTCCAAGGGTGGGTGACCATGCCGCAGCGCTTACGACTACCTGGTGATCGGCCTGCAGATGACGGCGCATCCGTCTGCGCGCGTCGGCGCGAGTCGATCCTCACCACGCACCAGACACCCGGCTCCACAAGTGGGCAGGGCCGGCATGCGCGGCACAGAACCCGTGCGTGCGTCTGCTGCTGTGGGCGACAGGAGAAAACGATCTATCGCAGTGCAATCCGCCATTTGCGCGAATGCACACGTGCTGCGACCACGTTGGCACGTTAAGTGGATCACCCGGCGTTCTGTGCACCGATCCCAGGAGGTAATGCTGTCTCGCCCGCTGTTCCCCGATGAGCAAACAGGAGGACCTGATCGTGAGTAAAAACATCAAACGTCGCACATTCCTGAAATCCGCCGCAGCCGTTGGCGGCGTGGCTGCAATGCCCGGCATGCTGGTTTCGCAGGCAGCGCGGGCCGCCGACAAGGCGCACACCCTGGTCATGGCATCGCCATCCACGCCACAAGGCCTGGACATCGAGTTCGACGTCAGCCTGGGATCGATAGATGTGCTCGGCGCGCTGTACGAGTACATGCTTGCGTACGAGAAGATCCCGGATCCCCAGAGCCCAGACGTCCTGCGCGAGGACACGAGTGTTCATTCGGACAAGAAAGAGGGCCTTGCATTGCGAGGGCGCCTGGCCGAGGGATGGGAAGTCTCGTCCAACGGACTCAAGGCCACCTTCAAGCTCCGGGACGGCGTACGCAGCAACTGGGGCAATCTGTTCAGCGCAGACGACGTCAAATGGACGTGGGATCGAAAATTCAATCTCAAGGGGCAGGGTGTGTTCCAGACCGCGGTGCTGGGTCTGAAATCGCCGGATCAGATCAAGGTCGAAGGCCCGCGCGCAATCTCGTTCAACCTCGAGAAGCCCAGCCCCATATTGCTGAAACAGATGTGCAACCTCGCGAATCCCATCTACGAC
>JBDTMS010000122.1:0-8736 GCA_039934195.1 Betaproteobacteria bacterium | reverse complement strand
GGCGCGCTCAAGCACCTGACGGATCAGTACATCGCGACGTTCAGCCTCGCGGACTCGGTGCTCGCCAAGGCGGGGCTCGACCGGGCGGCCATGGCGCGGGCGTTCGTCGAGCAGGACATCGCGCTCCGCGGCTTCCTCGCCCTCTCGGAGGGTAGGCGCGACTCCGTGCGCCGCGCGATCCACTTCGCGCTCGCCGCGTACCCGGATTTCATTCGCAACTTTTTCGGTTTGCCGCCGACGCGCAAGCTCGTGTGCGGGATTTCATTCGGCTACGCAGATGGCGCGCATCCGATCCACTCATATCGCACTGAGCGCACCGGGTTGCAGGGCGCGGTAACCTTCGTCGATAGCTGATCCAGCGTCGCGTCTTGCTGCTCAGGGAAAACGACCAAGGGCTCGGCTTGCCGTCGGATAGCAAAGTGTCACGCGGCCTTGAGTATTCCCGCTCATCGGTGGTACGGTCCGATCTACACCGTTTGCGAATTGGAACCGCTCATGAAGTTCGGCATCTGGATTCCCAACTGCCGCGATCTGGCGAGCCCGCAGCTCATCCGTCATACGGCCACCCGCGCCGAGCAGCTCGGCTACGATTCGGTCTTCGTGAGCGATCATGTTGTGGTGCCGAATGCATACGTCGATCGTTTCGGTGCCGGCATCTACGACCCGCTGATCACACTGGCGGTGCTGGCGGGCGCGACGAGCAGTGTGCTCCTCGGCACGACCGTGTTAATCGTTCCTTATCGCAACCCGGTGCTCACTGCAAAAATGGTCGCCTCGCTCGATGCGCTGAGCGGCGGACGCGTGGTGCTGGGTATCGGCGCGGGCTGGGTCCCCGAAGAAAGTGCAATGCTCGGGGTTCCGTTCGCCGAGCGCGGCGCAATGACAGACGAATACCTCGCCGCCATGCGCGAGCTGTGGACGAGCCCCGCGCCGTCATTTGCCGGAAAGTACACGCAGTTCAGTGAGCTTCACTTCGAACCCAAGCCGATCCAGAAGCCGCATCCGCCGATCTGGGTCGGCGGTCACAGTCCCGCGGCGCTGCGTCGAGCCGCCGCGATCGGCGCCGCCTGGCATCCCATCAACCGGCCTGTAGAAGAAATTCGCGCCGGGCGCGCCGAGATCGTGCGGCTTTGCGAGGCGCGCGGCCGTGCGGTGCCTCCGTCAGTAACGATGCGTATCGATACGTGCGTGTTGCAAGCGGGACGCCCTGCGCCGGCTCCGATTCACGGCGGCAGTATGTTAGCGGGACAGCCGAGTGAGTTGGTGGAACAGATCGATGCGTTGGCGGCGGCCGGCGTCGAGCATCTAGTCTTGGAGTTTCTGGCTTCGGATGGGGGTGAGCTCGACGAGCAGATGGTGCTATTTGCTGAGCGTGTCAGGTCGCAACTCACGTGAGCTTCATGAGCTCGTCCGGAGCAAAGGCTGGATCACACTCCAGATTAGCTGTGCTCCGCTAGACAATACTTGCTACGCGAAGCGCTACAACGAACAGCTTCCTCGTACTCATCGTACTTGTCGCGTCGTACTTAGTGCGGCTTGGCGTTCTTCGGCAAGCTGCATGGACGGGTCTTCTTCGGGCGTGAAGCCACGTGCAGCACGCTTTGATAATCGCCGAGAATTTCGCCCGCACACGCAATTCACCGACGCGATTCAACGATGCGCGTTGGATGGCTGCAGCAACTGTTTTGCCGTGAGCGGCTCTAATTTCAACGACAACTCCAGCTTGACTGCCTTGCAATCGTCATCCTTGAATTGCATGCCCGCGACGGCGCGGAGCGGTTCTAAGCCAAAGCCTGACAGCGGCTTGAAACCGTCATCGCTGTGGAGCGGTGCGGGAAGAGCGATGAGCTCACGCTGGCTCGGAAACGGCGGCGGCAGGTCGGGGCAACCAAGGCGGCAACTCCCGAAAAAGAAAAAGCTCGCTTGACTCGCGTCGCCGCCAGGCCAGTTTTTGCTGTAGTCCGGCGCATCGCCTTGAATCGCCATATTGTCGATGAAGCCTGCATCGCCGTCGGGCATGAACCCGATGAGTGGACTGTTCGCGGGAAGAACGCCGCCGGCGAGCTCGATGCGTGCCTGCCCGCTGCCACCGAGCTGCAGAGCGGAAATCTTCCGCTCGCCGAGGCAGCATCTCCAAAGCAAACCGGAAAACGTCGGCGGACCGCGGCCTTCTATGGTCCAACTTGCTGGGGGCGAGGTGTCGAAGGGCTCGCGATCGCCAAAGCGTGTATTGCCGCAAGCGGCAATCGATGGATCGCCAATGCGCGCAAAACGAGCCGAGATTTCCCCGGCATCGTCTCTGCGGAAAAACACCCGATCGGCGATGGCCTTGGCCAGTGCCGGGCGCAGATCGCTCAGAACAGCGTCATCGTCATAGAACGGCGGGCCCAGCAGGTCCGAGATGGGGCGCAGATCGAGCAGCACTGGCACCACCGCGTCGCCGTTGGGTACGCCGCTCTGACAGTCCGTGCCGCCGACGCAATAGAACGATTCATTTTCCGCACCCAGTATCTTGCGCATCTTATCCAGATGCGTCTGGGCACTCTCGCCGTCCACCCCGACGCTAACGCCGCCCTCGCCGGGTACGCCCAGCCCCACTGAGGCGCCGGCCGTAATGTCTGTGCCGGTCTCGTGGAGCGTGACCACCTGATCTTTGTTCATCGTCATGAAGCGCTGCCCGCGCGCGCCAAAGGTTGAGGCGTAGGCGTAGTGCGTGCCGAACTGCGACAGGAAGTAATCGAAATCGCGGGTGACCTTGAGGTCGCGCACGGCGGCGCGGAACGCTTCGCTCAGTTTGACGTTGCTCTTGTCGAGGATCAGCGCGTACTCAGTCTTCAGGAAATCGAACTGAGAATAGGTCAAGTCCTTAGCGTACATATTCTCAACGCGATCCTTGGTCGTCTTGCTGTAATGCGCCGACATCTCCACCGGTCCGATGTTCGCGCCGATCTTGAAGCCGATGGTTTGTTGCTGTGTATCGGCCAGCTCACGACCCGATTCGAAGATGTGCGAGTTGTTCTTGCCTTCGGCCATGACGGCGGACACGTACGTCCAGCCGTAGGGTACGGCCGTATTCTCGTGTTTGCCTGGAAACGCCACCTTCTCGTAGTCGAGCGAGAGCGCGTCGGGCTCGTCGAACAGATATTGCTCGCAGCCCGTTAGCTGAAAGTTGTCGGGCGACATCTTGGTAAGGTCGTAGCAGATGCGCACCAGCCCGAAATTGCTCGGGATCGGGGTAAACATGTCCCGGTAAATCTGCAGACGCTTGTCGGGATCGTCGGGCGGCACTTTCTTCACCATCGGCACGTAGACGTCCTCGACACCGGCGCGCAGCGACGATGCATCCTTGACATCGGCAAACACCAAACACCGCGGTCGCACGCCGCAGCGCGAATCTTTGCTGAGCAAAGTTGCGATGCTTTCCGTGGCGCCATCCGGCACAACCGAGTAAGCCGCGTCGCGTCCCGCAACCGGCGTCAAGTTGGCGCGGAACATGCCATCGGAAATCAGGCGCAACACACCGTTCTCGCCGGGCTCGACCAAAAGATAAGGGTCGGCCTCGTAGCTGCCATGGAAGAAGGGATCCACACCGGGCACATCCAATTTGTCTGGGGCCACTGCTTGATCGGAATTGCGCAGGCGCCAGACGCCGCGAATGTCTTGCGCCAGAGCGGAATCGGTGCAAGCGATGCAAGCGATAAACACCAACAATGTGCGCGCAATCCGCAACCGGGCGGCCATCGCATTCATAAGCCACAGGACTACGGCAATCGAACGCATTGCGGCGTGGCCCATGTTCATTGCCCGTGCGATTCTTCGCGCGCATCTCCGGTGCCGTCAGGCGGCTCGCGTTCCGCCGGAGGCCGCTCACCGCGCTCCTTGCGAATTTCTTCCGCCGTCTCACGCACGCGCTCACCTCGTGCGTTGACACCACGCTCGGCGTTGTTGTCGTTGACGACGCGGGTGAGCAGCGGTCGCTGGTCGGCGTCGGGATCGTATGGCTTACCGGCCGCTGCCGCGGCCGCACGATCGGCTGTTTCGATCGCCTGCTGCTGTCGATTCACCAACGTACCCAGCGCTTTTGGCATGCTCGGACCAGGCGCAGCAAAATCATTCCGGCGCAAATTGTTCGGGATCACCGCAGGCGGATCCACGTCGAGGTCGCGGCACAGTCGCACTGCTTCCGACGCGCGCATCGGAGGGCCAGCGGGATTCGATCTCACCGTCGCAATACGAGCGCCGCCCAGCCGGTCCGTGCTCTTCAACGTGTACGAGCCGTCAGCCGCAGAGACGCTGCGAAACACGCGGTTTCCATTAGCGGCGGTGATGGCGTCGACCAGTGTCTCGGTATCGACCGACTCGCGCTCGGTTGCGACGATCGACTGCGGATACGGCATGTTCAATTCGTTGCAGCAATTGATCACGTCGAGATAGTTGAGCGTCTGCCGGTTCAGCATGACACTCTTCCCGTTGCGCTCGACCATCAGACTCTTGCCGCCCTCCAGTACTTTCGTGCGAACGTCCGATAACGCCGCGAGGAAGCCTTCGAGCTCCTGCAGTCTATTGTTACCGCCAGCGGGCTCGGTGAGATCGAGTTTGGGGGGCGCCTTGTATCCCAGCGCACGGCACCATTCGCGCGCCTGCCGCTCGGGGACTATCTGATCGCCGCTGTCCGGCGGACCCAGCGGGATAGTAACCCCCTCTCCTCCGAGCCTGGGGTTGACGCCCTTAAACGCAGACTGTTCTTGGAAGCCGCTGAAAGTTTTCGGGCCATAGCCTACGATCGTAAAGGTAGCGCCTTGGTCTGCTAGCCAGTTGATAAGGTCTTGTGTCGTGATGTCCATCCCGCCTCCCATACGGACCCGCGATTGTCTATGCTGCGAACATTGTTCATGCTCTCACAATTCGCGCTCTCGCAAAACCCGCGAGCCGCGCGGTACGTAAGCTTTCATAACAGAACAAGGATGCAACCATGCCTTCTCCGGAAACTGACCCCCTGTTCGATCGCATGAGCAGTTGGGGACGCAGCAAGCTGCAGGAACTGCAGGCGGCCGGCACTAATTTGCGCAACAACTTCAGGGCCACGCCGGACGATGCGCCCACTGCGCTGGCGGCGTCCGCGGACTATCTCGACCTGTTGGACAGCCTCGACAGCGCGCTGCCCGGCACCGCAGTCGCGCCCGCCGCAACCGGCGCCGTGACGCCCGACGATGCGGCGCAAACTGGCTTACTGCTGCAGGTCGACCGCGACGGCGGCCTGCGCCGGATCCAGCTCGGGGACGCGGCGAAGCAACTCGCTGCAGGTCTGCCGCTGGTGATCGGCGGTGCGGGCGACACCTTGTCTTCGCTGGTGGGCGACGTGTTCGCGAGCGGTGCTGCAATGGGCGGCAACGGCATGCTCGTGCAGTACGTCGGCATCGATCGCACACAGTTCGATCCGGCCACGGCGCTGGTTCGCCTCGAACCCAATCTCCTGAAAACAGCTGCGCTGCAAATGCTGAACAGCGCCCTCAACGAAGTCGGACACCACAGCACCGTGGTCTCGCACGGGTTTGCTTGCTGGGTGGTCAACCGCGCGCTGCGCGCCCTCCCGGAAACGCTGGTGGCATACGCGCAAAATCTTCAGCTCGATGCAATGGGTCCGGTCGAAGCGTTGCAGGACCTGGTGACCGCAAAGCAAGACGGCCTAGGCGCGATCTGCCATGTGCAAACGTCGGAAGGCCGCGACGCGCTCGTGCGTGATTACCAGGTACCTCAAACCATGCTTGCGCAATTGCCGGTAGACATCGGCGCACCGGCGCAGTGATCTCGAGCTGTTCAACATCGCGGCGTCCACATCCTAAGCTGCGGCAACGTCGCGATGGCGAACTGCGGCACGCTCGGGATCGCGGTGGATTCAACTTCCTTCCATCCGGTGCAGTTGCACGTTGAGTGCACCGGAGAGAATTGATTTCGCGCTACGTTGAGAACGAGTAACGCCGGGAGAAGCACCATGGAGCACATCGCTGTCGCATTGCTCGAGCTCGCTCGTCGATATCCGTGCGAGTACGAGGCGCCCTACGTTGTACTGATTCGCTTGCTCGAATCGGCATCGCGCGATTCTGCTGCCGCGGTGCGCACGCTAGAAAGCGCGCGGCCCGCACTCACCGAACAGGCGGCGTCACAGGTGCACTGGGCGGCGCTGCTGTTTCCGCGCGCGACAGTGGAGCATCCGGAGTCTCTGGATTTGCTCAATAGGGTGAGCAACCGGGGACTACGTTCCGAGGATCGCAGACCGGATGTCCTAACCATGCCACCATCGACGGTCGGGCTTAGCGGTCCCTGCGGCGACCTTGGCGGTGCTGCCATCGGCATCGTTGGGCCGAGGCGAACAGCTCGAAACGAGCCGCCGCGATCAGGGGCTCCTTATTTCATATAGGCACACCCGGAGCCGACATGGGAAAACAAGTCGAGTGCTACTTCGATTTTGGTAGCGCGTACAGCGCGCTTGCATACTGGCAGCTGCCGAAAGTCGCGGCAGCATGCAATGCTGAGATCGTATGGCGGCCGATGCTGCTCGGCGGCGTGTTCAAGGCCACCGGCAACAGCAGTCCGGCCGACGTTGCCGCGAAGGGGCGTTGGTCTCGCATCGATTTGCAGCGCTGGGCGCAGCGCTACGCTGTGAAGTTCGTGATGACTCCGCATTTTCCAATCAACACGCTGGTGCTGATGCGCGGCGCGGTGGGCGTGCAGATGTACGGCTACGATTTCGCTCGCTATGCGAATGCCATGTTCAGTGCGATCTGGCGGGAACAGCGCAATCTGAACGATCCGGCAGTCGTCGCCGCGGTGTTGCACGAGGCAGGCTTCGATCCGGAAGCGTTCGCGCGAATGATGAACGAGCAAACGGTGAAGTATGAGCTCAAGCGGGTGACGGAAGCAGCTGTGGCGCGCGGGGTGTTCGGCGCGCCGACGTTCTTCGTCGGCGAGGAAATGTTTTGGGGGCAGGATCGGTTGGATTTTGTCGGAGAGGCATTGGAGAAAACGTAGCAACAACATTCAACGCAAAATTGCGTGCAGATGCGCGGAGCGCCGCCTGCTAGCTGAACAGCGAACCCAACGTGCCATCTATCTCTTTTGGCGGGATATCGCTGTGTGTAGATTGCTCGTAGACTTAGAGAAGGAAATCGCATCGCCCTGTACCGCGTAGGACGATCGGGGATTCGTGTCAGCGGCGACGTCTCTCAGAGACATCGATCGGCAATAAGCACTGGCGCAATTTGTGTTCGTTCATCGTGCGACTTCTTCAGAACGAGGAGCTCAAATGAACAGTCAGCTCCGCTGCATCGGCTTGCTCGTCGGCGCCGCTCTGGCTCCGGTTTCGGTTTATGCCGGCGAAGTTGTTCTATCCGAAGTCGGGCTTACCGCCCGCGCCACCTTCAGCTCGCAGCGGGTTTCGCCCGAGCGCAGTGATTTCGATACCAACACCGCGCCACCCGACCAGCTTCTCCAGGCGGCGCAAGCCCTGGTCCTCGAAGGGCTTCCGTTTCCCAATCAGCCCAACAGTCAAAACGCAGGATTCGCGTCTTCTGCGGCGCTGGTCGGCGGCGTGTTCGGCGTAGGTGTGAACGGATTCCATTTTGAGAATTCCCTGCCGCCGAACCGCTACTTTGCATCGGGGAAATGGACGCAGACGCTGACCAACAACTCGACAGTCACGCAGGTGTCGAGCGCGGCCATCTCCGTCCCGGCTCCGACGATAAGATTCTTCGGCGTAGGCAATTCCTTTCCTGCTGGAGCGAACCCCGACCTGGATGCCACCGCCAGCGTCGACATCAGACTGACGTCGAAACTCACCCATGCAGATGGCAGTGTGGTGGAGAGGGTTCTGTTCGACTACGGTATGCAGACGCTGCGGGCTCCCATTGTCGGCGTGCTCCTTGCCGACCCGCGCGATGATGCTCTGGGCGCACTGTCGCGCTCTGACGAGCCCGACGGCTCGTTTGGATTTCGGCTGCTGCCTGTGCTCAAGACATTCTCGTTCGGCGCTGTTCGGCCCGGCGAGAGTCTGGAGTTCGGCTACGACTATTTCGCCACAGCGAGCACGGGTTTCGGCGAGACAGCGGTGTTTGCGGCAATCGGCGATCCGTTCGACTTGAGCACCGGCGGCAGCTTCAACGTTCGGGTCAACGCTATCCCTGAACCAGGCACGCTTGCCTTGATGTTGTTGGGTCTCGGCGCGCTGACCGCGGTCGGCCGCCATGCAGCTCGCCCTGTCAAAGGTCGAACATCGCATCCAGACACAAACGTCGAATATCAATAACCCAGGCCTGACCCTAACGTCAGACCTCGGGGACAAGAAAGTTGGAGCGCGTAGAGGATCGTTTTGTGCCGCATAGACCGCCACTGCAAAGTCTAGTCGCATGCGCGTCGTGATCTGCGGAGGCGGCGTCATCGGCGCTTGCACCGCGTACTTTTTGAGCCGCCGTGACGTCGAGGTCATCGTGGTCGAAAGCACCGGCGTTGCTTGTGCCGCGTCGGGCAAGGCGGGCGGCTTTTTAGCGATGGACTGGTGCAGCGGCGGTGTGCTCGACGCGTTAGCGCGCCGCAGCTTCACGCTGCATGCGCAGCTGCGCGATGAGATCGAAGGCGACTGGGCGTATCAGCGGATGACTGCCTACAGCGGCCTCGTGGTCTCCGACCGCGATGCGCGCCGGCGTCAGCGTGCAAAGCTCGACTGGCTCTCCGACGGCGTCA
>JBDTMS010000121.1:0-8795 GCA_039934195.1 Betaproteobacteria bacterium | reverse complement strand
GTCGCGACGACGACCTGATCGGAGAACAACACGCCCGATACGCCGCCTTCCGTTATGCCGTCGGCAAACTGCACGCAGCGCCCTCTCGAGCTGGTGACGCCGCCGACGATGAAGCCACTTTCGGTGCGCGCCGCCAGCTCGCGAATCAGCGATGTCAGCGACGGGGTCGCGGGATCGGCATGCACCAGCGCGAAACTGGCGAAACCGTCCTCACGCCGCAGTCGCACGACATCGCGCGGGGATTTCAGATCGGAGAACACCTGAAACGTATCTTCGCTGAAGCTGCAGCACATGATGGCAAGTGCAGGCTCGTCGAGATATTCGCGCCCGCTGGCGCAGATGCCGAGCCCTACCGTGCCGACCCAATGTGCGATGCCGGTTCTGCGGCGCAGGAACGCCACGATGTCGGCATAGTCGTCGACAAATGCATCGGTCGCGTAGACGAAACCCAGAGTCGCGCCGCGCACTCCCGATCCGCACTGCGCAAGCGCAGCCTCGGCCGCCCCGCGCCAGTTGGCGCTGGCGGCGTGACCGCAGGCGAAAAAATCAGTGAGCAAGCTGGTAGTCATGGGCGCATCGCGTTGCTGTACGTCCGCATTATTGCCAATATGGCGCGAACGCGCCACTCGGGTGCACAACTGTATCGCCGGCAGCCAAGAACTTAGCCAGCGCCACTTAGCCCAGCGTCGGCAACGGGAGTTATGCGGCTCAACAATACATTGATCACCGTCAGCGCAGGGTAAGCGATGAACGCGGGCGATTGGCGACGCCCGATTGTCACCCTTGAGTTTCGATCTGGATGCCTCGGGCCGACGTACCGGAGTCCTATCCAGCGGGGTCTTATATACTGTGCTCCCAATGCTGTAATGGATCTGGAGGTCCGATGTCTGCCACCGTTGAGCTGCCCCCCGCCGTAGAAGAAAAGCTGCTGTTGCGCCAAGACGCCAACGGCATCGCTACGCTTACGCTGAATCGCCCGAAGCAGTACAACGCGTTGTCCGAAGATCTGCTGAGCGAGTTGCAGTCGGCGCTCCGCGCGATCGAAACCGATGTATCGGTGCGCGTGCTGGTAATTGCAGGAAACGGCCCGGCGTTTTGTGCCGGCCACGATCTCAAGCAGATGCGGGCAAATCCGAGCAAGGCCTACTATCAAAAACTGTTCGCACAGTGCAGCGACGTGATGCAGTCGATCACGCGCATTCCTCAGCCGGTCATCGCGCGCGTGCACGGCATCGCAACTGCGGCGGGTTGCCAACTGGTTGCCCAGTGCGATCTCGCGGTCGCATCCGACAACGCACGCTTTGCCGTGTCTGGAATCAACGTGGGCTTGTTCTGCTCGACACCGAGCGTGCCGCTCGGCCGCAACGTGCTGCGCAAGCAAGCGATGGAAATGCTGCTCACCGGCGATTTCATCGGCGCCGCGACCGCAGTGGAACGCGGACTGATCAATCGCGCCGTTCAGGCGGATCAACTCGACGCGGCAGTCGATGAACTGGCGCAAAAAATCCTGGCCAAGTCATCGGTCGCCGTGTCGATCGGCAAGCAGATGTTCTACAAGCAGATGGAGATGGGTATGGACGGCGCCTATCAATACGCCGCCGAAGTCATGGCCTGCAACATGATGGCGGACGATGTCGGCGAAGGCATCGATGCCTTCATGGCCAAGCGCCCGCCGCATTGGACGGGACGCTAGACCACTAGATGCAGGGCGGTACCATTCAGGGCCATCGATCGACCTTCGCTGGCTAGCGCTTTCAACGCGCGGGTCGAGTCCGACACCCAGCCGAAAATTCCGCCCTGCGCGCGAATCATCGCCAGCGCAGCCACGTGAAACTCGTGGAAGTACGAACCCACGCAGTCGGACAACACCACGCACTCGTAGCCGCGATCGTTGGCTTCGCGCACCGTCGTATTTACGCACACCTCAGTCGTCACCCCGCATACGATCAAGGTCTTGATCGCGCGATCGCGCAGGATCAGCTCCAGGTCGGTCGCGAAGAATGCACCCTTGCCCGGCTTATCGATCACCACTTCGCCCGCAATCGGGTACAGCTCGGGAATGATGTCGTGCCCGACTTCGCCGCGCACGAGAATGCGTCCCATCGGGCCCTGATCGCCGATGCGCTTGGCGCTGCGGCCCCGCGTCAACTTGCTCGGCGGACAGTCGCTCAAGTCCGGGCGGTGACCCTCGCGCGTGTGAATCACAAGCATCTGCGCTGCACGCGCCGCGTCGAGTACCTGCTTGATCGGCCTGATGGTCGCCTGCAGCAGCTTGACGTCATTGCCGAGCGCCTCGCCGAAGCCGCCCGGCTGCACGAAATCTCGCTGCATGTCGATGATGATGAGCGCAGTCGTGTTCAGATCGAATTGCAACTCGTAGGGTTCTGCGGCCATTGCGGTTTGCGGCATAGCGGTTCCTCGAAAAGTAGCAGCGGCGCGACGGCCTAAGATGCCGGAACGTGCTCGTCCAAATCATGCATGGATGCGGGCTTCGGTGCGACGACGGCGAACTTGGCGCACGCGAACAGTATCGCAGCGACACCGAGATAGCTGATCGCCACCAGCGGCGACTGACCGATGCCGATCGCTTCGCCGTGCATGAATCCGAAGAAAGTCAGCAGCGCGCCGGCGAAGGAAAATATCGCTGCCTTCCAGAATTCGCGGTCGATGACGAACACGGCGATCGCGCACAGTATCAACCCGCCCAGTATGGCGCCGCCGCCCAAAGTCGTGAGTCCCTTGTACAGTATGCCGACTTGGCCGAGCTTGTCGAACCCGACTTCCGCAGCGGTCGTTCCGGCCGCGCCCAGCGCGCTGTCGATCTGCAGCTTGCCCCAGGCAGCGAGATGCGGCACCAGCCCGAGCACGATCGCCGGCGCATGACTCTTCGGCGTTTCCTGAAATGCCTGCGCGCCGATCAACATGCCGATGTAGAGCAAGATCGGCGAGATCGCGACAACGGGGATCAACTGCATCATCACCGAGATGATGCCGAACACCGATAGCAAGATAACCGCGATGCCGGTGGCAGCCGAATAGCCGATGCGCCCGCCCATCGCTTTCCAGCCGGGATGACCGATGTACACCGCGTTGATGAACGGGTTGCCCATCAGGCAGCCGATCAAACTGATCACGCCGTCGGCGGTCAGCACTCGTGTCGTCGGATAGCTGTCGCCAGCAACCGATGCACTTTCCACGTTGTCGAGCGCTTCGACCAGATCGTAGATGCCGAACGGAATCGCCGTCACGAGAATGACACCGAGAAACGCGAAACCGGAGAACACGTGATTTACCGCCGGTATCGGCAGATTGAAACCGAAGCTGGAGATCGAATCGCCCAGCTTGTCCAGGCTCATACCGCCATAGCTCAGACCCAGCGCAGTCGATCCCCAGGCAATGACACATCCCACTGCAATCGCGATCAAGCCTGCCGGCACGCCTTTGAAATAGCGCACGCCGCCGAACCAGCTCAGCAAAATGATGGCAAAACAGACGACACCGATGACCGGCGTCATGAACATCTCCAGCGCGGGACGCATCGAGATGAAGGCGATGGAGACGCCCGCCAGAGTTCCGAGCAACGCCGCCCGCGGCGTGACTTTGCGAATGAACGGACCGATGTAGCCACCGATCATCAGCACGAAGCTTTGGATGAATACCCAAGTCAGGCCGGCTTCCCAGCCTTTGATCGGATCGCCAGTCTTGATCGCGATCGGCAGCATGATCACGAACACCACCACGAACATATGCGGAACGCTGACACCCGATGGCAGTGCACAGACATCGGTACGTCCGGTGCGCTTCGCCAATCCGTAGGCGAGCCACGCGTAGTAAATGGTGCTGAGGCAGAGCATCAATCCGGTAGCGGGAAGGATGCGGCCGAATACAATGTCGTCGGGCATCTTCAACACAAAGCGCAGCAGGCCGGTCAATACCAGGAGGTTGACCAGAATGTTGGTGCCGAATCCGAAGAACGCGTTCCAATCGCCCGGCGTCCAGAGCGCCGGCGTACCGCTGGTCGTCTTTATCGTTGCCATATCGATCTCCCCGTCGACAGCGCCGCGGCTGTCTCGACCGGCGCGTTTGCAAGAAGCGTACACAGCACACAGACAGGGCACGTTTGCGCATTATTTCTTCTGCATTGCTGTGCTTAGCGCGATCGAAGGTGCGGCGGGCGCGCCCGAGATTGCACCACGAACGTGCCGTTCATGGCGACGGCGCACTCTTGCAAGACCGCGCACGATCGGGCGTCGCGTTATCGCTGGTCGGGGAGGCTGCTACCATCGTTGCCGTGAGAATAAAAACCAGGAGAACAATATGAAGCGGTCTCTCATCGCGTCGACCGCGGCGTGTCTGATTATTATCGCCGGGACGTGCGTAGCCGGTGGCTCCAACTACACGATCGTCCCGGGAAGCAATCCGCATTTCGCGGGCAAGGTGCAGGAGTGGGCGGTCCCAACGCCTGAGTTTGCGCGCGATCCCGCGCCGGCGCCGGACGGCAGCATCTTCATCACCGTTATGTACGGCAATAAGATCGCGCGCTTCGATCCGAAGACGCAATTATTCAAGGAATGGGATCTGCCGCGTGGCGCACGACCGCATGGGTTGGTAGTGCTTGCGGATGGAACGGTCTGGTACACCGGCAACGGCAACGGCACCGTGGGCCATCTCGACCCGGATACCGGCAAGGTAACCGAATACAAAACGCGCTCGGGCTCCGATCCGCACACGCTGGTGGGCGATGGCAAGGGCACAATCTGGTTCACCATGCAGAACGCCGGACGCGTCGGCAAGCTCGACATCGCGACCGGCAAAATCGTCGACTTTCGCATGAAGGGACGGCCATACGGTCTTGCGCTGGATCAGCGCGGCTACATCTGGGTGTGCCGCATGGGCGCCGACAAGCTCGGGCGTATCGATCCCAACACCGGCAAAATCAGCGAGTTCGCAACCGGCCAAGGCAGTGCGCCGCGGCGCTTGGCAACCGGACCGGACGGCACACTGTGGGTAACGCTATCGGGAAACGACAAGTTGCTGCACTTCGATCCGGTCAGCGGAAAAATAATCCGCGACTACGACCTTCCCGCGGGACCGCAAGGCGGCCCCTACGCAGTCACCGCCGACAGTGCCGGCATTATCTGGGTCAATGAGATCAACACCGACACGGTGGTGCGCTTCGATTCGGTTTCCAGCGATATGCGCGTGATCGATCTGCCGTCGGACGATGTCGGGATCCGCAAAATGGTCGTCGATGGCGCCGGCAATCTCTGGTACATGGGCTCCCACAACGGGCATTTGGGAAAGATCGAGTGATGCCCGGGTGTAGCGCATAGAACGGCGCGCAAGCACCGGCTCAGGCCGGCGGTCGTGCGACCGACACGCCCGATGTCTTGGTGTCCGGCAAGTTGCGCGAGCCGATGGCCGGACCGCGCAAGACATCCATCTCGTAGATGTGCAGAGCCGATACGCCCAGCGAGAGGATCAGCGGACCCACCAGAAGCCCCAGCGCACCGAACGTAAACAAGCCGCCGAGGATGGCGAAGAAGCTCCACAGCGGATGAATTTTCGCGGAGCCCTTCAACATCCACGAGCGCAAAATGTTGTCGGCCACTGCGACCAACAGCGTGCAATACACCGCGAGGCCGATGGCCTGCCACAACTCGCCTTTCACGAACAGGTAAATGCAGATCGGTACCCACGCGATCGGCGTACCCAGAGCAGGGACGAAGGCGACCAGCGTCGTCAGCCCACCCCAGAGCAGCGCGTTCGGGACGCCGAAGATCAGGTAACCGACAGTCGCGACGATGCCCTGAATCACCGGCACCAGCAGCAGCGACGCCAACGCGCCCTGCATCGTCTGCGTGATCTGGTCGATGAGCTCATCCATCTGCGACGAAGTCAGCGGCGACACACGACGGATCTGGGCACGAAAGTAAGGACCGTCGCGCAGGAAAAAATATAGCGTGATGAGCAGCAGGGTAAGCTCGAATGCCGCCGATGTAAGTCCCGCCACCGCGCCTTGCAACAGCTTGTTTGCGCCGCTGGCGAACCGGCTCAGCGCCGCGGACATGAAATCGGCAACCCGGCCTTGTCCCATATCTTGCAGATGCGACAGCCACGGCAGGCGAGCCGGCAGCAGCTCCTTCCACACGCGCTCGAGCTGCGGCACCGTGAGGTAAGGCGTCACCCACTCGTAGAAATTGAGCGCCTGCGAAGCGATCGCGGCCAGGCCGCCGAGCAGCGGTATCAAAATGACGGCGGTCACCAGAAGCACGATGATCAGCGCAGCGATGCCCGGCCGCCCTCTCAATTTGCGCGCTAACCAGACCTGCGCCGGCTTGAGGATCAGCGCCATCGCCATCGCGAGACCCATGAGAATCAAGAATCGCCAGAACAACAGAACGACGAGCACCAGCACGACTAGCAGCAGCGCAACGAGTTCGAAAAACAGGACCCTGCGCGAGCGCGGCCGCAGCGGCGGCTTGCTCGACAGTGGCGTTTCGATTTGCGGTTTCATCGGCGCATGGCTTCGGTAGATGACATCGACTGCAATCCACAACTCCTTCTTATCGTGCTGGCCTGCTTGATCGTACTGTCATCACCCGCCTTATCGTGCTGGTCGTCACCTGCCGGGCGCGCGTTTCCGCCAGCGATTAAACCACGGTACACTCCAACGGCTCTCAAGCTTCTCATGCCCTCTGCAGCCGCTTCCGCTCCCGCCCTCGAGGCACGCCCCTCCGAGGGCAACGCCGCCGTCTATGCAATTAGCGGCCGGCTGGATGCGTATTCGGTCGCGCCGTTGTGGCGCGGCGCACGCGACGAGCTGACCACCCACGCTTCGCAACCCATCATATTCGACGTAGCCGGCGTGGATTACGCCGATGGCGCCGGCATCGCATTGCTGGTCGAGCTGCAGCGGCATTCCCGCCCGGCCAACGCGGCCGTGACCGTGCGCAATCTGCCCGAACCATACGCGCGCCTGCTCGCCCAATTCGACCCCAGACGATTCGTCGCGCATCCCGTACCGGCAGCGCCGCATGTCAGCGTGATCGAACACGTCGGCCGCGTCGGTGCGCGTGTACTGAGAGAGGCCCTCGATCGAGTTAGTTTCATCGGCGAATGCACGGTCGGCCTGGCCGGCACGTTGCGACACCCGTCGCGCCTACGCTGGCAGGATGCTTTTGTGATCGCCGAGCGCGCCGGCGGCGAGGCGGTACCGATCGTCATGCTGATCGGTTTTCTGATGGGGGTCATCCTCGCCTTCCAGTCCGCCATCCCGATGCGGCAGTTCGGCGCGGAAATCTACGTCGCCAATCTCGTGGCGCTGTCGCTCCTGCGCGAGCTCGGACCGTTGATGACGGCGATCCTGCTGGCCGGGCGCTCCGGTTCCGCGTTCGCCGCCGAGATCGGAACGATGAAGGTGAACGAAGAAGTAAACGCGCTGATCACGATGGGTATCGATCCGGTCCGATTTTTGGTGGTGCCGCGCTTGTTGGCGGCGACGCTCATGTGTCCGCTCCTCACCTTGCTCGCGGATCTGATCGGGCTCATCGGTGGCGCGCTGGTCATGCGCAGCTTCGGCATTCCATTCGTGACCTACCTGCATCAGGTCGATGCCGCCGCGTCGCACGGCGATCTGCTCGGCGGCCTGTTGAAGGCGGTGTTCTTCGGTCTTTTGGTAGCGGGGGTCGGCTGCTGGCAGGGCCTGAAGACCGGACAGGGACCGAGTGCCGTCGGGCAATCGACCACACGCGCGGTAGTCGGTGGCATTATCCTGATCGTTGTCGCAGACGGGCTGTTCGCGGTGTTGTTTCATGTTCTGGATATCTGACGTGGACGAACCGATCATTAAAGTCGAGCGCCTGAGCATCGGCTACAACGACAAGCCGCTGATGCAGGATCTCAACTTTTTCGTCGACCGCGGCGAGGTCATCGCTATCCTGGGTGGTTCCGGCAGCGGCAAGAGCACGCTGCTGAAAACCATGATCGGTTTGATCCCGCCGATCGCCGGAACGATCTCGCTGGCCGGCATCGACATCGGCAGCGCACAAGATGAACAGCGGCTCGCGGCACTGCGCCGGATCGGCGTCATGTATCAGAGCGGCGCATTGTTCGGCTCGATGACTTTGGCGGAAAACATCTGCCTGCCGCTCGAGGAGTACACCGATCTTCCGCGCGACGCGATGGAACTGATCGCGCGGCTGAAGCTGGATTTGGTCGGCCTGGAGAAATTCGCGGACAGCTTGCCGGCAGAAATTAGCGGTGGCATGCAGAAGCGTGCAGCGTTGGCGCGCGCGATGGCGCTGGACCCGGCGATTTTGTTTTTGGACGAACCCTCCGCAGGCTTGGATCCGATAACCGCAGCCGAGCTCGACGCGCTGATCCTGCGTCTCAAGGAAAGCCTCGAGGTCACCTTCATCGTCGTCACGCACGAACTGGCGAGTGTCTTCACGATTGCCGATCGCGCGATCATGCTCGATGCGTCCGCGAAAGGCATCATCGCGCAGGGCACGCCGCAGGATCTGCGCGACCGCAACGACATCCCCATTGTGCGGCGCTTCTTCCGCCGCCAACCGGCGTCTCTGGAGACGGTATGACTCGGCAGCAGCTCTACGTTCGCCTCGGCGCTTTCATACTGCTGGTGGGCGCAGCGCTCATCGCGCTGATTATTTTTTTGGGCGCCGGCTCATTCCTGCGCAAAGACATCACAGCGGAAACTTACTTCGACGAATCGGTGCAAGGCCTCGATGTCGGTTCCAAAGTTCTGTTCCGCGGCGTGATGGTCGGCAACATCA
>JBDTMS010000120.1:0-8805 GCA_039934195.1 Betaproteobacteria bacterium | reverse complement strand
CAGGCCGGCACGCAGCAGCGCGCCATTCAGCCGGTTGCCCGATTCGACCAGAACTTCGTTGAGCTCGCGCCGCCCCAGTTCCCGCAACAGCTCGACCAGATCGACTTTGCCGTTGTCCTCGGCGATGCGAACCAGTGCTGCACCACGTGCTTCGAGCTCTCGTATCTTCTCCGCGCCGCCTTGCGAATATGCAACCAGGGTGTTGCCGCCATCGAGGACCCTTGCGTCGAGCGGCATTGCCAAGCTGCGATCGATGACGATGCGCAGCGGCTGCCGGTCGGTGCGCACATCGCGCACGGTCAGGCGCGGGTTGTCCGCTAGCAACGTGCCGATGCCAACGATCACCGCGCATGAGCGTGCACGCCAACGATGCCCATCGCGCCGCGCAGCGTCACCGGTGATCCATTGACTGACGCCATTGCGCAACGCCGTTCGCCCATCCAGGCTGGCGGCGGTTTTCAGACGCAGCCATGGACGACCGCGTGTCATGCGCGAGCAAAACCCAGCGTTCAATTCGCGCGCTTGCGCTTCGAGTACGCCGCACTCGGTGTCGATGCGCGCTTCACGCAGATGCGCTAAGCCTTGGCCCGACACCAGCGGATTCGGGTCCTGCATCGCGACGACCACACGCACCACGCCGGCCACTATCAGGGCATTTGTGCAAGGCGGCGTGCGGCCGTGATGGTTGCACGGTTCGAGCGTAACGTAGACAGTGGCGCCGCGTGCACGCTGGCCGGCTGCTTTCAGC
The DNA here is from genome assembly GCA_039934195.1 of Betaproteobacteria bacterium. Lineage (GTDB taxonomy): Bacteria > Pseudomonadota > Gammaproteobacteria > Burkholderiales > SHXO01 > SHXO01. The sequence goes on along the minus strand of JBDTMS010000120.1, from coordinate 8,057 downwards.
GCGCGGATTTCGGCGTGATCTTCGCCCGCCCGGGCGTGGAATCCCTCGCCGACGACCTCAGCTTTCGATCGGTCGCCGCCGGCCGCAACGATTACGCACCCCACGCGCGGGTTCGGTGTGGTGGTGTACAAACCGCGCTCCGCAAGGCGCAGCGCGCGCGCCATGAAGGCGTAATCCTCGGCGGTGACCATCGTCTGTCTCGCGATCGTTGAACGAATCGATCCGCGCGATTCACGCGCCTGGTTTGCGCGCTTTGCGTCGCAAGCCGGGGTTGGCCACTTCTTTGAGCACATCGCGGAAATCCGCCGCGTCCTGAAAGTCTTTGTACACCGACGCGAAACGGATGTAGGCAACCTTGTCCATCTTGTAGAGCTCGCGCATCACCATCTCGCCGATGCGCCGCGACTCGATCTCGCGCTCGCCCAGGCCCAGCATTTTTTGCGTAATGCGCTCGACCGCGACATCGACGTATTCGGTCGGCACCGGCCGCTTGTGCAACGCGCGCTGAAAGCCCGTGCGCAGCTTGTCCTCGTCGTATTCCTCGCGTATGCCGTTAGCCTTGACGACCTGCGGCAGGCGCAGCTCGACCGTCTCGTAAGTCGTGAAGCGCTTGTCGCAAATCGCGCAGCGTCGGCGGCGGCGTATGCGATCGCCTTCTTCGTTGACGCGCGAGTCGACCACCTGGGTATCGGGCGCGCTGCAAAATGGGCATTTCATGAAGGTGGTGCCGCCTGAATGTTTCGCGATCCGTTAAGCTCTGCGCCGTGCTCACGGGTCGCACGCAAGATCACGTCGCGGCCTTTGCCGCATACACCGGAAACCGGCGGCACAGCGCCGTCACTTCGTGCGCGATCTTGTCGAGCACCGCAGCGTTGGACGCGTTCTCCAGCACATCGGCTGCCAGGTTGGCCAGCTGCTCGGCTTCCAGTTCGGTAAAGCCGCGCGTCGTGATTGCCGGCGAACCGATGCGGATACCGCTGGTCACAAACGGCTTCTCCGGATCGTTCGGAATGGCGTTCTTGTTCACCGTGATGTGCGCGCGGCCGAGTGCGGCTTCGGCGTCCTTGCCGGTGATTTTTTTCGAGCGCAGGTCGACCAGAAACATGTGGCTTTCGGTGCGGCCCGACACGATGCGCAATCCGCGCTCCTGCAGCACTTTCGCCATCACGCGCGCGTTGTCGAGTGTGAGCTCCTGATAGCGCTTGAACTCCGGCGTCATCGCTTCTTTCAACGCGACTGCTTTGGCGGCGATGACGTGCATCAGCGGGCCGCCCTGCAGATTCGGAAAGATCGACGAGTTGAGCGCTTTTTCGTATTGCGCATCGGCCAAGATCAGGCCGCCGCGCGGACCGCGCAGCGTCTTGTGCGTCGTGGTGGTGATGTAGTGGGCGTGCTTGATCGGGCTCGGATACAAACCGGCCGCGACCAATCCCGCGTAGTGCGCCATGTCGACCATCAACTGCGCGCCGACGCTGTCCGCGATTTCGCGGAAACGCTTCCAGTCGATCGTCAGCGAGTACGCCGACGCACCCGCAACCACCAGCTTCGGACGATGCTCATGCGCGAGGCGTTCGGCTTGCTCATAGTCGATGACTTCATCCGCATCGAGGCCGTAGCTCACGACTTTATAGAGCTTGCCGCTCAAATTAACCGGCGACCCGTGCGTCAGATGCCCACCGTGCGCGAGCGACATGCCGAGGATGGTATCGCCCGGATTCAACGTTGCCATGTATACGGCTTGGTTGGCCTGGCTGCCCGAGTGCGGTTGTACGTTCGCGTAGGTGCAGTGAAACAAACGCTTCGCGCGGTCGATCGCAAGCTGTTCGGCGATATCGACGAACTCGCAGCCGCCGTAATAGCGCTTGCCGGGATAGCCTTCGGCGTACTTGTTGGTAAGCACCGAGCCTTGCGCTTCGAGCACGTGCGGGCTGGCGTAGTTTTCCGAGGCGATCAGCTCGACGTGATCCTCCTGACGCTGCCGCTCGCCGGATAGCGCACGCCACAAATCGGGATCGAAGCTCGAGATATTGTCTTTGGAGGGGTACATGCTGGACAAGACGCGCGTCAAAGCGTCAGATTCTAGCATCGAACCCTGACGCCGCCGTCACCTTCCCGCCCGCTGCGGGCTTACTTAAATGCCGCCTACCAGCCCGCGTGGGCTTTACCAAAACGCTCGACCGCGCTGCTATGATGGCGGCTCGATTTCGAGCGATACGATTGCAGACCTGGACAGCGATTCGGGCGCACTACTACAAGCACACTAAAATTCTCGGGAGACGGGCATGCAAAACAAGTTGGTTAGCCGAGTGGTCTGGTTCGGGATTGCCCTGCTGGGTGCCTGGGCTCTGGGCAGTATCGCGACGCATCGCGGCGAGACGATCAATGCCATCTGGTTCGTCCTCGCTGCCGTGTGCGTCTACTTGGTCGCGTACCGCTTCTATAGCGCCTGGATCGCCGCCAAGGTGCTTACCTTGGACGAAACGCGCGCGACCCCGGCCGAACGATTCAACAACGGCCGCGACTTCGTCCCGACCAACAAATGGGTGGTATTCGGCCATCACTTCGCCGCCATCGCCGGTCCCGGTCCGCTGATCGGACCTACGCTTGCAATGCAATTCGGCTATCTGCCCGGCACGATCTGGATTCTCGTCGGCGCGGTGCTAGGCGGTTGCGTCCAGGACATGGTGATCATGTTCTGCTCGACGCGTCGCGATGGTCGCAGCCTCGGTCAGATGGCGCGCGACGAGCTCGGACCGGTAGGCGGCTGGGCCGCACTGATCGGCACCATGATGATCATGCTGATTCTGATCGCGGTGCTCGGACTGGTCATCGTAAACGCGATGAAACACAGCCCGTGGGCCACGGCAACGGTGCTGGGTACGATCCCGGTCGCCATGCTGATCGGTATTTACATGCGCGGCATTCGACCCGGACGCGTGCTGGAAGGCTCGCTGATCGGCATCACGCTACTGATTTTCTGCGTGCTCGGCGGCGGCTGGGTTGCGCACACGGAAAACGAAGCGTTGCGTGCGGCGTTCGACTGGGACGGCATGACCTGCGCGTGGTTTGTGATGATCTACGGGTTTGCAGCCGCCGTGCTGCCGGTCTGGCTGTTGCTCGCACCGCGCGATTATCTATCGACGTTTCTCAAGCTCGGCGTGGTGTTTTTGCTTGCGGTATCCATCATCGTGCTGGCACCGGAAGTCAAGATGCCCGCGCTCACGCAATTCGCCGAAAACGGCATGGGGCCGATCTTCAAAGGCAGCCTGTTCCCGTTCGTCTTTATCACGATCGCATGCGGCGCCATTTCCGGATTTCATTCGCTGGTTTCCTCCGGCACCACGCCCAAGCTGCTGCCGAACGAGCGCGACATACGCATGATCGGCTACGGCAGTATGGCGCTGGAGAGCTTCGTCGCCATCATGGCGGTGATCGCCGCGTGCGTGCTGGATCCCGGCGTCTACTTCGCAATCAACAGCCCGGCCGGCGTGGTCGGCAAAGTTGCCACCGAAGCCGTGGCGACGATATCGGCCTGGGGCTTCCCGGTGAGCGCCGATCAGATGGAGATGCTCGCGCGTGAAATGGGTGAGAAGACGTTGTTCGCGCGCACCGGCGGCGCGCCGTCGCTGGCAGTCGGCATGGCCACGATTTTCAGTAAGACATTCGGCGGCTCGCTGCTCGCGATCTGGTACCACTTCGCGATCATGTTCGAGGTGCTGTTCATTCTGACAACCTTGGACGCCGGCACTCGGGTCGGCCGCTTCATGCTGCAAGATATTCTGCGCAGCGTGTACAAGCCGCTCGGCAACGTTTCTTCGTATCCGGCGACCGTGGCTACCAGCTTCGTGTTCGTAGCGGCGTGGGGTTACTTCCTGGTTCAGGGCGTGAAAGATCCGCTCGGCGGCGTCAACATCTTGTGGCCGCTGTTCGGCATTTCGAATCAACTTCTCGCTGGCATCGCGCTCAGCGTCGCGACCGGGATTCTGATCAAGATGGGCCGGTTGAAATTCGCTTGGGTTACCGCGCTGCCGTTGACCTGGCTCGCAGTGGTATGCACCTGGGCCTCGGTGATTAAGGTGTTCAGCCCGAATCCCGCGGTCGGCTTCTTCGCAGGTGCGAGCGCTCTTGCGCAGAAACTCGCGGACGGTACGCTGCCGGCCGATCGCGTCGCGTCGGCGCCGCAACTCATCCTCGGCCAGCAGATCGACGGCGTGCTCGCTCTGCTATTCGCGATTCTGCTGTGGATCGTGATCTTTGACATGCTGCGGATGGCGATGCGGTTTGTGAAGGGTGCGGCGGTGTTGCCGCTGGCGGAATCGCGCTACGTGCCGACGCGAATCGACCCGGCGCTGGTCACCGGTTCGGGACACGCATGATGCGGCTGCGCAGCCCAGTCGCGGCACGGTCTGAGTTGAGCGCCGGAAATCCGGCGCCGCCCCAACAGCATCGTCTGGACAGCAACGTCGACACGTCCTGCGCTCTGCCGAGATGTGTTGTTTCTCATGCATCGGCGGACGCCCCCGTGGCGCCCAGCGTCGGCTTGTCGGCGCCCGCCGATGCTTGGAGCGCTTTCCATTCGGATCGCGGCGAGAAAGGTACGCGCCGGGCGGTGTCCAATCTGGCCTGGCGTTTTGCCTGGACGAGTTGGCACTTCGTCCGGCAAGTCAGCGGCGACGACGCCTACGATCGTTACGCCGAGCACATGCGGCTAACCCACCCCGACCAGCGGGCAATGGAGCGCGCCGAGTTCTTCAGATTCATGCAAGACCAGAAGTGGAATCGCATCTCGCGTTGCTGCTAGCCTGTTAACTTCGCGGCAGGTTTAAAGCGCCTGGGTAGTAACCTGGGCCACTCTGGGCCATTGCAATCCGCAACATGCGCACCGCTTATCGCGAGGCGATTGCCATGCGGGTGTCCGCAGTCGTTTCTCCCTGCAATCGTTTCAGGCGCGCTCGACGATTTCCTGCGCGTCCGCCGCGACCCATCGCCAGCGCTGCGCACGCCGCATTCTCGTCCAAGCGGTAGAATCGCACGCCTCGAATCCGAATCCTGCTCTATGGCTCAGCTTGCCGATATTCAGTACGTGATCTCGCCGTGGTCGCCGGAACGCCATCTGTTCGAGGTGATCTGCACGGTCGGCGATCCTGATCCGGCGGGTCAGCAATTTAAGCTCCCCGCCTGGACGCCGGGCAGTTATCTGATACGCGACTACGCACGTCACGTCGTTTCGATCCAGGCGAGGCGGGGGCGCATCGCCGCTCGCATGGTCAAGCTCGACAAGCACACGTGGATTGCCGAACCCGGCAGCGGTCCGCTGAGCGTGACGATGCAAGTCTATGCGTGGGATCTTCCTGTGCGCGGCGCACATCTGGATCAGACGCATGCGTTCTTCAACGGGCCATGCGTTTTCCTGCGGGCGATCGGCAAGGAAAGCCGAGCGTGTACGATCGATATTCGCCCACCGAAAGGCGCGCGCTATCGCGACTGGCGCGTTGCGACGTCGATGCAGCGACGCGGGGCGCCGGCGTACGGCTTCGGAATTTACCGTGCAGCCGATTACGACGAGTTGATCGATCACCCCGTCGAGATGGGCACATTCGCGCTGTATCGATTTACCGCGGCAGGGGTTGCGCACGACGTCGCAGTTACCGGCCGCCATCGCGTCGATAGTAAGCGACTTACCAGCGATCTCACGCGGCTGTGCGAACAGCAGATCGCATTGTTCGGCGCGCCGGCGCCATTCGTGCGATATGTGTTTCTGGTGACTGCGCTCGGCGAGGGTTATGGCGGCTTGGAACATCGTGCGTCCACCGCGCTGTTGTGCGCGCGCGATGATCTGCCGGAGCCCGGTATCGAACAACAGACCGAGTCTTACCGCACGTTTCTCGGACTGTGCAGTCACGAATATTTTCACGCCTGGAACGTGAAGCGCATCAAACCCGCTGCGTTTACGCCATACGATCTCGAGCGCGAAAACTACACCAGCTTGCTGTGGGCGTTCGAAGGACTAACCAGCTACTACGACGATCTCGAGCTTGTGCGTGCCGGACTGATTTCGCAAACGGACTATTTCGATACGCTCGCTCGCAGCATTACGGCGTTGTTACGCACGCCCGGCCGCATGCAAGAGACCGTCAGCGAGGCCAGCTACGATGCGTGGATTAAATACTATCGGCAGGATGAGAACAGCCCGAACGCGCAGGTCAGCTATTACCTGAAAGGCAGTCTGATTGGCCTGTGCCTCGATCTCACGATTCGTGATCGCACGCACGGCCGGCGATCGCTGGACGATGTCATGCGCGCACTGTGGCAGCGTTATGGCCAGACCGGCGTGGGCGTGCCGGAAGATGGCGTCGAACGAGTCGCGGAGGAAGTCGCCGGCGCGCGCATGCGCAATTTCTTCGACCGTGCGCTGCGCTCGGCCGAAGAGTTGCCGCTGAAATCCAGTCTCGCCCGCGTCGGTCTCGCGATGGAGCTTCGGTCTGCGGAGTCCATTTCCGACAAGGGCGGCAAGGGCAGCGGTGTAGCGGCGAAGATCACCTATCTCGGTGCGCGCACGGCAGACGATCAGGCTGGATTGCGCCTTACGCATGTGCTCGATGGCGGTCCCGCGCAAGCCGCGGGATTGTGGGCTGGCGATGTCATCGTTGCGCTCGACGCAATGAAATTGACATCGCGAAATCTCGACAAACGGCTGCGCGCGTATGCATCCGGCGATCGAGTCAAGGCGCACGTTTTTCGCCGCGATGAATTGCTCGAAGTGCAGATCGTGCTTGCCGCTGCGCCGCTAGACACGTGCGCCGTGAGCGTGTCGAACGCAGATCGATCTGCGCGCAATCGTCGTCAGGCATGGCTGAAAGGATCGAGGTAATCATGCACGAGGCCAAACTTTCCGTCAGTTATGACGATGTCGCTGCGGCGGCCGAGCGCATTGCCGGTCATGCGCACCGAACGCCCACGCTGACCTCGCGCCAAGTAGACCAACGCACCGGTGCGCAGGTGTTCTTCAAGTGCGAAAATTTTCAACGCGTCGGTGCGTTCAAGTTCCGCGGTGCTTACAACGCGCTCGCGAAGTTCGACCCGGCGCAGCGGAGAAATGGCGTGCTGGCATACTCGTCGGGCAATCATGCGCAAGCCGTGGCGCTCGCCGGACAACTGCTCGGCATACCCGCTGTGATCGTGATGCCGCACGACGCTCCCACTGTAAAACTGACGGCGACGCGCGAATACGGCGGCGAAGTCGTGCTCTACGACAAGCACACCAGCCTGCGCGAAGAAGTCGCAATGCGCATAGCCGGACAACGAAAGCTCACCGTCATTCCGCCATACGACCACGCCGACGTGATCGCCGGCCAGGGCACCGCAGCGAAGGAGCTCATCGACGAGGTCGGCGCTCTCGACTACTTGTTCGTGTGCGTGGGCGGCGGCGGCCTGATTTCGGGCTGCGCGATCGCTGCGGCTGCGTTGTCGCCCGGCTGCAAGGTTATCGGCGTCGAGCCGCAAGCGGGTGACGATGCCACGCGCTCGTTCAAAACGCGCACGCTGCAGACCTGCCACAACCCCGACACGATCGCCGACGGCGCGCGCACGCCCTATCTCGGCAAGCTGACATTCCCACTGGTGCTCGAATACGTCCACGACATGGTTACCGTGAGCGACAGCGAATTGCTCGACGCGATGTTCTACCTCTGGGAGCGGATGAAGATCGTAATCGAGCCCACCGGTGCACTCGGGGCGGCGGGATTATTCGAGAACAAGATCGCCGTCCCGGTCAAATCGCGAATCGGCGTTATTTTGTCGGGCGGAAACATTGATCTGACACAAGTGCGTTCGCAATGGCACGCGTAGCCCGCCGCAATGAGACGCGCAGGCGCGGTGCCGAATTTAGCAGCGCCGGCATCTCGATCTCGCCGGTCTGATCGACAGGCGGCCTACGCCGCAGGCAGCCGCCTACTCGATGCGGGCGGTCAATCGCCGGCGATCATCATGTGATCGACCAGAATCGATCCGCACTGCCGCGAGCCGCGCACCAGCATATCGTTGCCGACCGCGACGAT
>JBDTMS010000119.1:0-8819 GCA_039934195.1 Betaproteobacteria bacterium | reverse complement strand
CTGACTTTGGAATTCGATTTTGTCGAGCTTGGATACGCCGTCGACCAGCTCGGCGACCATTTTGCCGAACTTCTCGCTGATCTCGCTCTTGGTGACGGCGGTGTCTTCCATCACGTCGTGCAAGAGGGCTGCAGTGAGCGCCTGCGAGTCCAGATGCCACTGCGTGAGGATCTTCGCGACCTCGACCGGGTGCGAGATGTACGGTTCGCCGGTGCGGCGAAATTGGCCTTGGTGTGCGGCTTCAGAAAATTCGTAGGCTGATTGCAGCTGACGCACGTCTTCCGCTTTCAAGTAAGCGGATGCATCGCGCAACAGGAGCTCGGCCTCGGACATCTTCGTTTCTATAGATTGGGGCGAAGACGCCTGCTTCTAGCACGACCTGCTATATACGCAGGTCTTTACCGGAAGCTAGGCGCGAAAGGCGCTCACGTAGAACTGAAAATCAGTCCTAAACGTGGGTTTTGTTCAGGATTTCCTGGCCGACTTTCCCGGCGGCGATCTCGCGCAGCGCGATGACGGTTGGTTTGTCCTTATTGCCATCAACCATAGGGGACGCGCCTTGCGATAACTGTCGGGCGCGATAGGTGGCAGCGAGTGTCAACACGAATCGGTTGGGGATCAGTTTCAAGCAGTCGTCGACAGTGATGCGTGCCATGGATATTTTCCTCGAGCTTTTTAACGGGCGTCTTATTGGAAGCGGTCGATCAGATCGCGATGACGGGCGAGTTGAGTGGCCAGACGCAGTCGCTGAGCCCTTACGATGCTGACAAGATCGGACACTGCGACGTCGAAATTGTGATTAATAATAACATAGTCGAACTCGGCGACATGCGCGATCTCCTGCTGCGCGGAAGCCACGCGTTTCGCTATAACATCGGCACTGTCCTGGCCGCGCGCGATCAGTCGCTTCGACAGCGCTTCGAGCGACGGCGGCAGAATAAACACGCCGGTTGCATCTGGTATCAGCAGGCGCACTTGCGCCGCGCCTTGCCAGTCGATTTCCAGCAGAATGTCGCGGCCGGCCGCTCGGCGGGTTTTTATCCACGCGGCCGAGGTGCCATACAGATTACCGTGCACCTCTGCGCTTTCCAGGAATTCACCGGCACTCGCCATCTCGAGAAACCGCTCTCGCGCTACGAAATGGTAATTGCGACCGTCGATTTCTCCGGGTCGCGGTTGTCGGGTCGTATGGGAAATCGACAGCTCGATCTCCAGGTCGCGCTCGAGCAGCGCGTTGACGAGGCTAGTTTTGCCGGCGCCCGACGGGGCGCATACGATGAAGAGATTTCCGCAGATCACGGGCGCAATCTGTATGGAAGGGTACGAGATGAAACGATCGGCATAGTGGCTACCGCAGTCTAGGATCTGAGCATACAAGTATCGGCACCTGCGCGACGGACTTGAAACGCCGGCTACGATGCCTCGCGCTCGTCGCTTGCGCCTACTCGATGTTCTGCACCTGCTCGCGCATCTGTTCGATGGACACTTTTAACTCGACAGCTGCTTGCGATACGTCGATATCCACCGACTTCGATCCCAGCGTATTGGCTTCGCGATTGAGCTCCTGCATCAGAAAATCGAGCCGCTTTCCGACCGCGCCGCCCGAGCCGAGGATCCGTCGAGTCTCGCTGAGATGCGTGGCGAGGCGCGATAACTCTTCATCCACGTCGACCTTCGCGGCGAACATGGCGAGCTCTTGCCGAATGCGATCTTCATCCAATTCCGCCATCGCGTCGCGCAACCGGCCGGCGAGCCGCTCTTGATAAGCCGTCACCAGCAGCGGGATGCGCGGCTTCACCTGCTCAACCAGATCTTCCATACGCTTTGCCCGTTCGAGCAGCAGACACTTCAGCTTCTCGCCCTCTCGCGCACGCGAAGCGGTGAATTCGGATAGCGCTCGTTCAAGCAAACTTTGCGTGTCTTCGCGCAGACGTTCGAGCGGTACGGCATCTGCCTCGAGCATGCCGGGCCAGCGAATAACATCGCTTACATTCAAACCTGCGGCGCCCGGAAACTGTTTACGTACGCGAACCTCGACCGCTTGCAACTGGACGAGGAGACCTGCGTTCAGTTCCAACGAGACTTGGCTGGAAGGATTCTTCGCGAACCCGACCCGGCATTCGACCTTGCCACGGCTCAAGCGGGCGGCGACCACCTCGCGCATCCCCGGTTCAAACGAGCGCAATTCATCGGGCAGGCGAAACTGAATGTCGAGATAGCGGTGATTGACCGAGCGAACCTCGACACTGAGCGTGCCGAGGGACAGTTCCTGGCTCACTGCGGCATATCCAGTCATGCTGTAGATCATCCGCGCCCCAAACACTAGAATGGTCGACGCCGCAGCGGCGGCAACCAAAGATAGCACATAAGCTTGCAGCCTAGTCCAGCGGTCCCCCGTGCCTCAACTCGGAGTAACTCGCATGCGTCCAAGCGGCAGAAAGCCAGATGAATTGCGCGCCATCACGCTGACGCGCGCATATACGCGTCATGCCGAAGGATCGGTATTGATCACCTGCGGCGAGACTAAAGTCGTGTGCACTGCGAGCTTGGAGGAAAAGGTGCCGGCGTTCCTGAAAGGCAAAGGGCAGGGCTGGCTCACCGCGGAATACGGCATGCTGCCACGCTCGACCGGCACGCGCATGCAGCGCGAGGCCGCGTCGGGCAAGCAGTCGGGCCGCACACAGGAAATCCAGCGGTTGATCGGGCGCAGCTTGCGGGCCGTTGTCGATCTCACTGCGCTGGGAGAGCGCACGATTCAAATCGATTGCGATGTCATACAGGCGGATGGCGGCACGCGCACCGCCAGCATCACCGGCGCCTTTGTCGCATTGCATGACGCCATTCGCAGCATCGAGCGACGCACTGCCTTTGCGCGTTCACCGATTCGCGATTTCGTCGCGGCCGTGTCGGTCGGCATCTACAAGGGCAACCCGGTGCTCGACCTCGACTACCAGGAAGACTCCGGTTGCGAGACCGATATGAACGTGGTCATGACGGGCCAGGGCGGTATTGTCGAAGTACAGGGAACCGCGGAGGGCGCGCCCTTCTCGCGCGCTGAGCTCGATGCGATGGTCGATTTTGCGCAGCATGGCATCGAGCACCTGATCGCCGCGCAACGCGCAGCACTGGAGGTCGACGCCGAGCAGCATGCCTCGGAGCGTACGGGTTTGCGGTGAAGCAGCTCGTTCTTGCCACGAACAACCCGGCCAAGATTCGCGAGCTTCGCGAATTGCTCGGGCTATTGTCGATCGAGTTAATCTCGCAGTCGTCTCTGAACATTCCGGAGGCTGCCGAGCCGCATGTCACGTTCATCGAAAACGCGCTGGCGAAAGCGCGCCATGCGGCGCGGTTGAGCGGTCAGCCCGCCCTGGCGGAGGATTCCGGGATCTGCGTCGACGCGCTGCGCGGTCAACCCGGCGTACATTCCGCGCGGTTCGCGGGTGAGCCGAAATCCGACGCGCGCAACAATCAGCTCCTGCTGGAGCGGATGGCCGATCGCGATGATCGCGGCGCGCACTATCACTGCGTGGCGGTGCTGTTGCGACATGCGGACGATCCGCAGCCGCTGATCGGCGAAGGACAATGGCGCGGCGAGATCTTACGTGCACCGCGCGGGAGCGGCGGCTTCGGCTACGATTCGCTATTTTTGGATCTGCAGACTGGGCTGACTGGCGCGGAACTTACCAGCGAGCAGAAAAACCGCGCAAGCCATCGAGGCCAGGCTGTGCGATCGCTGGTCCAAAAGCTGACTCGGCTCGATGATGATTAACGGGCCCGATGACGATTAACTAGAGGCGAGGCATCAGGCTAGCGGTGATCACTGCTACGTCGCGAAGCGTCTACGTCAAGCGAAGCCGCATCGGACGGCGCATGGCAGCAACGCCGATCAGCCCGCAGCCCAACAGTACCAGCATGGAAGGCTCCGGCACGGGCGACAAACCGGCGACGAATACACCGGATGCGAACGCACTGCCGAACGGCAGAAATGACGTTAGCACCGAGGCATCTTTCCCGCTGAAAATCGTGACCGCGTTGCCGCCCGGGCCCTCTCCGGCAATGATGTCGGCGAGGCCATCGCCATTGATATCGCCGCTGCCGACGCGCACACCTCCGACGAAGCTCGCAAATGCAGCGAAGTCGAACAGCGTATCGCCCGTCTTTCCGCTGAACACTTTCACTTCCGGCGTAATCGCTCCGGATGAGTTCTCGATGCCGCCGCCCGCGATGATATCGGCGAAGCCATCGCCGTCGACATCGCCGCTCGCTACGTAGACGCCGTCGGATGGCGTCGATGAGAACGGCGTGATACTGCTCAGCAGAGTCGAGTGATCGCTGCCGCTGAAGACATTGATGAGATCGCCGTTCGGGCCGGTGGCGGCGATGATGTCTGCGAAGCCGTCGTGATTGATGTCGCCGCTAGCAACGCGGACGCCGCCGGTAAAGTCGGATGGGAAGGCGAGAAACTGCGCGCCGATCGCAGCGCCGGTTCTGCCGTTGAATACGCCGACGTTGGCTGCGCCGCCCGCTGCGCCGGTAACGATATCGAGCGCGCTGTTGCCGCCCACGTTACCGATCGCGACGTACACGCCAAATCGAAACGCCGAACCGTACGGCCGGAATGTAAGCGTGTCCGTATGCGATGGGCCGGAAAATACTTTGACTTGCGCGAACGCGTTCGATCCGGTCACCACGTCAGGCGCACCGTCGCCGTTGAGGTCGCCCCCCGCGAGTCGCACGCCGCCCGGGAACGCCGGTATCGAAAAGGCCGAGACCGGCGTTAACCCAACGCCGCTGACGATGGTGACGTCGGCGACATTATTGGCGCCGCTGATCACCCAAGGTGGCAGCGCTGCCGCGGCGACAGCGCATGAGAGTGCAGACGCGGTGCAAGCGACTAGTGCTACCTGAATTACGCGGTGCATTGGCATTAATCTCTCCACTGTCGTGTTTCCCTTGCTTGTCCAGCAGTTTCAGATCGGCGACCCGTAGTTAGTTTTGCAATTCCGGCAACGAAGTCACAAGAATGGTGAAGTTTTGTACAAATACGTCTGATGTTTAGCTCTAGTACATCGGCTGCACTGCGGACAAGCTTAAGCCCTGCGCTGTCGCCTTCCGGCGATTGGCTCCGTCGACGCTCGCCGCGCCGGGCGCAACCCGCGCAGCGGCGTGGCAGAATGCGAAGCACGCCTCGCTCAACCACCGCGCCCTCTTGCCCCGTCCCTGCAGCATGGAAACTATCGCCGTTGCGGCCCGCAAGCCGACGATCGCGCTACACGCGCTGCCGCCGTTGTCGCTCTACGTGCACATACCCTGGTGCGTGCGCAAGTGTCCCTATTGCGACTTCAACTCGCACGAGGCCCGCGGCGAGCTGCCGGAAAGGGAATATGTGCAGGCGTTGATTGCGGACCTCGAGCAGGCGCTCCCTTCTATTTGGGGACGCCGTGTGCAATCGGTTTTTTTCGGCGGGGGCACGCCCAGCCTGTTGTCCGCCGCGGCGCTGGATCAAACGCTGGCGGCAATCCGGGCGCGCGTCGGCCTGGATGCGTATGCAGAGATCACGCTAGAAGCTAATCCCGGCACTTTCGAGGCGAGCAAGTTTGCCGCGTTTCGGCGACTCGGCATCAATCGACTGTCGATCGGGATTCAGAGCTTCAGCGCACGCCATCTGAAGCGCTTAGGCCGCATTCACGACGATGTCGAAGCGCGTCGCGCAGTCGAGATGGCGCGCGCCATTTTCGATAACGTAAATCTGGATCTCATGTACGGGCTGCCGGATCAATCGCTGCTCGAAGCCGAAGCCGATCTCGCCACCGCGCTGGCGTTCCAGCCAGCGCATATCTCTGCCTATCACCTGACGATCGAGCCCAACACCTACTTCTACAAACATCCGCCGGTCGTCCCTGACGACGCGGTGAGCGCGGACATGCAGGTTAGTCTGGAAAACTTGCTCGCCGAGCACGGTTATCGTCATTACGAAACCTCGGCGTTCGCGCTGCCGGGTTCGGAGGCGCGCCACAATCTCAACTATTGGCAGTTCGGCGATTACCTGGGCATCGGTGCGGGGGCGCACAGCAAGCTGTCATTTCCGGACCGGATCGAGCGGCAGATGCGCTGGAAGCAACCACGCCAGTACATGGCAAAAACAGCCGGCGGACAGCCAATCCAGGAACAACATCTGGTGCCGCCGGACGAGGTGGCGTTCGAATTCATGATGAACGCTCTGCGCCTCATCGACGGTTTTCCATCGCATTTGTTCGAAGAGCGTACCGGCCTTGCGCTGGTGCGCATGCAACGCGAGTTGGACGAGGCCGAACGGCGCGGTCTGCTCACGCGCACGCATCGCGATATCATCCCTACACTTCGCGGACAGCGATTTCTCAACGATCTACTAGAGCTGTTCCTGCCGGATTCCGGTGCCGACGCCAGTCAAATAAAGACGTCAGTCAAATAAAAGTCGACGATCAAACAAAAATAGCGAGCAGATAAAAATAGCGAATGGAAAATAACAAGCAAAGCCTCACGGCCGATGCGCAGGTCGCGCGCGTTTTCGAATGGCGACGCGGCTTCAACACGATCTACTTGATCGACCTCGGCATCAAGCTGGGACTGGTCAAGGCGCTCGCCGACGCACCCGGCTGCAGCGCCGAACAGCTGGCCGGTAAGCTGGGATTGCATCAACGCTACGTCGAAACCTGGTGTCGCACGGCTTACGGCATGGAGATTCTCGACGCTGAAACGCCCGAGCTCTGGCGCCTCGCGCCGTACTTCGATGTCATCCTGGCAACGCCCGGTCATCCGCGCTACCTCGGTGGCTATGTGCGTCTCGGCACCGAAGTCGCCGCGGACGATTTCAACGCACTGCTCGCGGCGTTCCGGAAGGGCGACGTCAAGCCGTTTCAGGGCCGGGGCCAAGGCTTCGCAAAAGCGATTGCCGAGTCGACCTGGGGCCTGCAGGTGGTGACCGCGAAGAAAATTCTGCCGGAACTGCCGGACCTCGCGGCCCGTCTCGCAGCGGGCGGCGCCATCCTCGAAGTCGGCTGCGGCACGGGTCATCTGTTGTTGCAGCTCGCCAAATCGTTTCCCGATGCGCGTTGCGTCGGCGTCGATATCGATCACGAAAGTTTGGCGATCGCCAACGACAAGATCGCGCAGGCGTTACTCGGCACGCGCGTCGAGGCGCGGCAAGGTTCGATCGGCGCGGCGACGCAGCCGGGGACATTCGACGCGGTCGTGATGGTGGAAGTGCTGCACGAAATCGCGCCGGACATCCGACCCGCAGTCGTGCGGGAAAGCGCTGCGGCATTGAAGCCCGGTGGCTGGATGGTGATCGTCGACGAGACCTATCCGAGTACGCTTGCCGAGATGCGCCAGCCGGAATTTAAATTTCCGTTGATGACCGGATTCGAAGAATTATTGTGGGGCAACGTTCTGCCGACGCGCGCGGAGCAGGAAAAACTGCTGCGCGATGCGGGACTCGACGGTCAGATCAACCGATCGATTTTGGGCGAAGGTTTTACCCTACTGACGACGCAGAAGCACAGTTAACCCGGCGCAGCGTTACGCGGGAGCGTCGCTGCGGCGGAAAACGATGTCCCAGACGCCGTGCCCAAGCCGCAAACCGCGCTGCTCGAATTTGGTCAGCGGACGATAGTCCGGCCGCGGTGCGAAGTCCGCGACGGTATTTTCCAGCAGCGGCTCCTGGTGCAGAACCGCGAGAACTTGCTCGGCATATTCCTGCCAATCCGTCGCGACGTGTAGATAACCGCCGACTGTTAGGCGCGATGCCAGCAGTTGCACGAAAGCGGGCTGGATCAAACGGCGCTTGTGGTGACGCGTCTTCGGCCACGGATCGGGAAAATAGATGTGAATGCCAGCGAGTGCGGCTGGTGCAATCATCCGCCGCACCACCTCGACCGCATCGTATTGAACGATGCGCACGTTGCTAAGCTGATGCTCGCCGATCAGCTTGAGCAGGCTGCCGACACCGGGCGAGTGCACTTCGACGCCGAGATAGTTGCGCGCGGGGTCGGCCTGGGCGACATGCGCCGTAGTCTCGCCCATGCCGAAACCGATTTCGAGCACGAGCGGCGCGGAGCGTCCGAATATCTGGGACCAGTCCGGCGGGTGTTGTGCGAGGTCGACGGCGAATTGCGAGCGCAGCGTGTCGTACGCACGTTTCTGCGCATTGGACATGCGGCCCTGGCGCAGAACGTAGCTGCGAATAGCACGCGGGCGTTCGTCGTCGCGCGCTATCGGTGCGTCCGCAGTGGGCGCGGAAGGCGTGGCAGACAGGGGCGATGACATGGCTATCGGCAACGGATCACCAATTGAGCTCCCGCGGCCCGCTTCGATCGGAATTTGGACAGCTATCGGCGAGTCAGGCGGCTTTGTCGCGAGCCGGCGCGATGATGCCGCCGGTCGGCGAGCTTGGCGCAGCAGAATAGAGCTTCTTCGCCATGCGACCGGCGAGAAACGCCTCGCGCCCGGCCTCGACTGCTTTTTTCATCGCACCTGCCATGCGCACAGGATCCGCGGCCGCCGCAATCGCCGTGTTCATCAACACGCCGTCGCAGCCGAGCTCCATTGCGATCGCCGCATCGGATGCGGTGCCGACGCCGGCGTCGACCAGTACCGGGACCTTGGCGTTATCGATAATGATCTGCAGATTCCACGGATTCAAAATGCCCATGCCCGAGCCGATCAACGAGGCGAGCGGCATGATGGCGACGCAGCCGATCTCTTCCAGACGCTTGGCGATGATCGGATCGTCGGAGGTGTACACCATCACGTCGAAGCCTTCTTTGACCAATATCTCGGCG
>JBDTMS010000118.1:0-8866 GCA_039934195.1 Betaproteobacteria bacterium | reverse complement strand
AACCGAAGCGCGGCAGCAGCGATGCGATCGAGTGCTTCGCCATCCGCAACCATTCTGGCGAGTAGCCCATCTCGCCGCGGTTGTAGTACATCGGAATGACCTTATCCTGGAGCAACTCGTACAGTGTCTTGGCCTCTTCGCTGTCGCGCGTGGCGTCGTCGAGGTCTTCGCCGACCGGTTTGATGCCCCAGCCGTTGTGACCGTCGAACCCTTCGGCCCACCAGCCGTCGAGGACGGACAGGTTTAGCACACCGTTCATGCCGGCCTTCATGCCCGACGTGCCGCTGGCTTCCAGTGGGTATACCGGTGTGTTGAGCCAGACGTCGACACCCGAAACCAGTCGCCGCGCGAGGCGCATGTCGTAATTTTCCACGACCATCACCTGCCCTTCGAATTCGCTGCGCCGCCCGAACTCGACCACCTTGCGGATCAGCTCCTGCCCCGGCAGATCGGCGGGATGCGCCTTGCCGGAAAAAATCAAAACGACCGGGCGCTTTGCGTTTGAGATGATCTGGCGCAGCCAATCGAGATCGTGGAATATCAGCGCAGCGCGCTTATAGGTGGCGAAGCGCCGCGCGAAGCCGATTGTGAGCACATTCAAGTTGGTCGGATCAACGAGCTTCAACATGCGGTCGAGATGCGCCTGCGAGCCGCCGTTGCGGTAATGCTGAACCCCCACGCGATGCCGCACCAAGTGCAGCATCTGCGCCTTCAGCGATTGTCGGATACTCCAGAACAGGTGATCGGGAATGCTGTCGAGGCGCTGCCAGTAGTTGACGTCGGTCAGATGCTGCGTCCAGTCGAAGCCGAGATATTTTTCGAACAAATCGACCCATTCCTGCGCAAGAAAGGTCGGTATATGCACACCGTTGGTGATGTAGCCGATGCCGTTGTCCGTCGGATCGACTTCAGGCCACAGCGGCGCGCAGATTTGCGAGGACACGGTGCCGTGAATGCGGCTGACGCCGTTTTGGAAACGCGAGAAGTGAATCGCCAGCGTCGTCATGTTGAATTCGCCGGTGCCGTCGATAGTGCCGAGCTTGAGAAAATCTTCGCGGCTGAGATTGAGCTCGCGGCAGAACGGCTCGAAGTAGCCCCAGATCATGTCCGCGGAGAAATGATCGTGGCCTGCGGGCACCGGCGTATGCGTCGTGAATACCGTGTTGGATGCAACCGCTTCCAGCGCCGATGCGTAGTCGAGTCCGTGCTTGGTGAGCACACGAACCCGCTCGAGCAGCATGAATGCCGCGTGGCCTTCGTTGATGTGAAAGATCGTCGGTTTTAGGCTCAGCGCTTCGAGTGCACGCGCACCGCCGACGCCGAGCACGATCTCCTGTTCGATGCGCATCCGGCGATCGCCGCCGTAGAGCTGATGCGTGATGTCGCGCGCATGCTCATCATTTTCCGGCAGATCGGTATCGAGCAGATACAGGCTCACATGGCCGCAGCGCGCGTGCCACACTTTGCACACCACCGCCCGCCCGGGCATGTCGACCTGCACGCGCACGTCCGAACCATCGGCGCGCAGCACCGGCGTGACCGGCAGCGCCTCGAAATCGGAATCGTTGTACGCGGCGCGCTGATTGCCCTGCGCATCGATGGTCTGCAGAAAATAGCCTTGCCGATAGAGCAGACCGATGCCGATAAATGGCAAGCGCATGTCGCTGGCGGCCTTGCAGTGATCGCCGGCAAGAATGCCCAGGCCGCCGGAATAGATCGGAAAGCTCTCGTGAAAGCCGAACTCCGCGCAGAAATAGGCGACCAGATCGGTGGAGCGCAGCCACTCCGATCCGTTCCGCCGCAACGGCTCGTTGTGGTAGGTATCGTAGGCCGACAACACGCGATTGAAGTTGCCCAAATACACCGGATCGTCGGCGGCATCGAGCAGCTTATCTTCGTCGACGCGCTTGAGAAACGCTTTCGGATTGTGGCCGACCGCATCCCACAGTCCGGTATGCAGACGTGAGAACAGCGTGCGCGTAGGACGATCCCAGCTGTACCAGAGGTTGCCGGCGAGCTCTTCCAGACGCGCCAGACGGCGCGGAATCTTCGGGTTGACCTCGAGGCTGAACGTCGTGCGATTTTCCATGGGGGCGAAGGGGCGGTGGCGTTATGTGGAAGGGCCGCTGCAGGCCAACGAACTGCTAGCGGCTGGACGTGCGCAGACTTAAGTCGAGATTGTATTGACGCAAAGCGAAAGGCCGCAAGCAGAAACAGCGCTTAGGTTTGGTGCATCGTAGAGTAGAGGGGACGACCGAGCGCCCCCTGCTGCTGGTGAGGCCGCTACAGAACGTAGCGCGCCAGATCTTCGCTTTGCGCGATTTCCTTGAGCCGCTCATCCACGTACGGCCCGTCGACGACCACAGACTGACCGCTGAACTTGCCGGCGTCGAACGAGATATCCTCCAGCAGCTTTTCCATCACCGTGTAGAGCCGGCGCGCACCGATGTTCTCGGTCTTTTCGTTCACCTGCCAAGCGATCTCGGCGAGGCGCTTGATGCCGTCAGGACGGAACTCGACGCTAACGTCCTCGGTATTGAGCAGCGCTTGGTATTGCTTGGTGAGGCAGGCGTCGGTGCTGGTGAGAATCTGCTCGAAGTCGGACACCGACAGCGATTCCAGCTCGACGCGAATCGGAAAGCGTCCCTGCAACTCGGGGATTAGATCCGAGGGCTTGGCGAAATGAAATGCGCCGCTGCCGATGAACAGGATGTGATCGGTTTTGATCATGCCGTACTTAGTTGCCACCGTCGTGCCTTCCACCAGCGGCAGCAGATCGCGCTGCACGCCCTGCCGCGAGACATCCGCGCCACCGACCTCCGAGCGGCTAGCAATTTTGTCCATCTCGTCGAGAAACACGATGCCATTTTGCTCGACGTTCTGAATCGCGTGCTGCTTGATTTCGTCGTCGTTCACCAGCTTGGCGGCTTCTTCTTCGCCGAGCAGCTTCATCGCTTCTTTTACGGTGAGCTTGCGCTGCTTCCGGCGCCCGCCGCCGATGTTCTGGAACATGCCTTGAATCTGCGAGGTGAGCTCCTCCATACCGGGCGGGGCGAGGATTTCCATCTGCGGCTGCACTGCCGCCACTTCGATTTCGATTTCCTTGTCGGCGAGCTCGCCTTCGCGCAGCTTCTTGCGAAATTTCTGCCGCGTGACGCTCTCGTTCTCATCCGGCGGCGCACCGAAGCCGAGCGTGCGGGCCGGCGGCACCAATGCATCGAGCACGCGTTCCTCGGCCGCTTCCTCAGCGCGCGAGTGCACCTTTTTGGTTTCTTGTTCGCGCGCCTGCTTGATCGCGCTTTCGACCAGGTCGCGAATGATCGTGTCGACGTCGCGGCCGACGTAACCGACTTCGGTGAATTTGGTCGCTTCGATCTTGATGAACGGCGCATCGGCCAGCCGCGCGAGCCGCCGCGCGATCTCGGTCTTGCCAACGCCGGTGGGCCCGATCATGAGAATGTTCTTCGGCGTAATTTCCTGCCTGAGCGGATCGGCGACTTGCTGGCGCCGCCAACGATTACGCAACGCGATCGCCACCGCGCGCTTGGCACGATGCTGGCCGACGATGTGTTTGTCGAGCTCGTGAACGATTTCTTGGGGAGTCATTTTTTTGAGGGGATAGGGGCTCGGGACTAGGGGATAGGGGGCGGCCGGGCTGGGGATCAGGATCGGTGGTAATGCTAGCGAAAGGCAATTATAGGGGCGTAGTCGAGCGGTTTGAGGTGGCCCCAGCCACGCATTTCCCTAGCCCCTAGCCCCCAATCCCTAGCCCCTACGAATGAGCGGCACACGATGCGAGGAGTTGCTATTGCAACTCCTCCACCGTGTGGTGCTGATTCGTATAAATACATAAATCCCCCGCGATCGACAGTGCACGCTTGACGATCTCGGCAGGCGGCAAATCGGTGTTGTCGAGCAGGGCTTTGGCGGCGGCTTGTGCGTAGGGACCGCCGCTGCCGATTGCGATCAGGCCGTGCTCGGGTTCGAGCACATCGCCGTTGCCGGTAAGCACGAGCGAGGTCTCGCGATCGGCAACGGCGAGCATAGCTTCCAGCCGGCGCAAGATGCGATCGGTGCGCCAGTCTTTCGCAAGCTCGACTGCCGATCGGAGCAGATGGCCTTGATGCTTCTCGAGCTTGGCTTCGAACCGCTCGAACAAGGTAAACGCATCGGCGGTGCCCCCGGCAAACCCAGCCAGGATCTTGTCGTGGTACAGCCGCCGCACTTTGCGAGCGGAGTGCTTGACGATGATGTTGCCGAGGGTAACTTGGCCATCGCCGCCCAGCGCGACCACGTTGCCGCGTCGTGCCGAAAGGATGGTCGTGCCGTGATAGGACTCCATGATGTCTTCGCAGGTGAGGCTCTCACCGCCGCAAATCAAGCGCGGGTTGCAAACCGGTCGAAGATTAGAGCATATCTTGCTGCGGTCGCGCCGAACACGGGCGCAATCGGTTATGCGCTTTTCTTCCGGGGCGGCGCGATGCTGATTTCTTGACCTAGATTGAGGGTGCCGAGGAATGCGGCGACGAGACTGTTCGGTCGCAGCAGCCGCACGACCTTGCCGCCGGCCTTGAGCTCGGTAACCAGATTGGCGAACGCGCTGCCGCATGCGAAGTCGATGCGCTTGAGTTGCGCAAGCTGGATGTTGACGTAGTCGCGTCCCTCGGCAAACTTGCCCACCTGAATTAGCTGCACGTCCGTGGCGCCCCACATGACACCGGTCAGCGCCATGACTTCCGGGCCGGTCTGATAGCGCGGGTTCTCGCGCTTTTCTTGCGGCGCCGCTTGGTCGGGGAGCGGTGCGACGATCGGTTGCCACACCGGCGGTGTGCCGCCGACCGCCAGTGCGTATTCCAGCGCTGCGCGATCGAACTCGCTCTGCTGACCGAGCACGCGGTACATCTCCAGCAGCAGTAACCAAGGCGCTTTCACGGCGGGCGTATGGTTCACCGCCTCGCGCAGCAGATCGAGAATGTGATCGGCCCCGGTCAGCAGCACCCCGTTACCGTTGTTGGGAAGAAAGCGCAGCAGCTTGGCGAAGCTGTTGCAGGCGACTTCATCGAGGCGGCCGATGCGGCTCATGTCGAGATGGACAGTGGTCAGGCCCCGCGCCGCGATCCGTACCCTCGCAATCTCGGCATCTCGCGTCGTATCGCGGCTATCGAAAAACTGAAAATAGCCGGCGGCGCCCGGACGCAGCTCTTCGGGCAACCGCGCCATCTCATGTTCGTTCAACCACTGCGGCGGCGCGACGCCGAATTCGTGCTCGAAGCGCGGTCCGAGCGCTTCGTAACGCGTCCATTCGCCACGGGCGCGCAACAGGTCGAACAGCATTTGCCAGAGCTGGGGCCGGCCGTCGGCACCGCCGCTCGCATCCAGAATTCGAGTTAGCAACGCCAGTGCATCGTTTTCGCGTCCATCGGCGTAAAGAACTGCAGCTTCCTGCGCCGACGTCAGATTTTGCGAGAGCGCCGGCGACAATGCGCTGCGGCGCGGTTCTATAGGTTGGTGGCCGGCGGCGTGCTGCGTGGGCAAGGCGGGTGGGCGCATGCACTGATTACGGCCCCGGCCCGCACGTTCTTGAGCTCAACGCATCGCGTGCGCCGCGGCGGCTACCGGCCGAGCACGTTCGAGGGCAAAGCACACCACCCCAACCACCGCCAGCGCCCAGACGACGACGGCTCCGGACGGCAAATCTTTCCACGCCGATAGACATAGCCCAATGGCGTAACCCAATGCCGCAACGAGATAAGCTTTGGGCAGGCGCATGCGCACCGCGTTGCGCGTAGCCAATGCGGGAATGATCAGCGTCGCAAACACCAGATAGACGCCGACGAGCTGCACCGAGGCGGTTACGCTCAGTCCGAACAAAAGATAAAAGCCGGTGCGGCCGAGGCGGGCCGCCCAGCCGAACCAGGCGATCAATACGATCGCCGTGAGCACGGCGACCGCGATAATCTGCGGCGTGCTCACCCACAGGATCTGGCCGACGAGCATGTCCTTGAGATGCTCGCCGCCGTGTGGATTGCCGGAAAGCAGCAGCACTTCCGCGGTCGCGGCGAGAATGAAGATAACGCCGATGATCGCTTCTTGCACATCGGGCCAGCGCCGCTCGGTCCAGGTCAGCAGCAGCGCACCGAGCAACGCGGCGGTCAATGCGGAAATCTGCACGGCCATGCCCTCTGCCTCGAAGCCGAGAAAATCGGCGGTCAGCACGCCGACGCCGGCGATCTGGGCAATCGCAATGTCGATGAACACGATGCCGCGCGCGAGCACCTGCATGCCGAGCGGCACGTGCGTTGCGGCCACCAAAAGACCGGCGAGCAGCGCGGGAAAAACGATCGAGAAGCTGATGGCGTTCATGCCGGCTTCCTGGCTTTGAGCAGTCGGGCGATGGTGTCGTCGAACAGGCCGAACAGATCCTTCGCCTCCGGTGTGCCGCCCACCGTATAAGGCAGCATGACGGCGGGAATTTTGGTGCGCTCGCTCAGCCATTCCGGCGCTTTCGGATCCTGGTAAGCGCCGCGCGTAATCGCGTCGGCCGGCTGCTCTTTGAGCTTGGCGAGTAGCTCGGACAGATGCCCGGCGCTGGGCGGAATGCCGGGCTTGGGCTCGATGTTGGTTTCTTCCACCATGCCGAGCCAGGCGATCAGATACACCTCGTCCTTGTGATAGGGCACGAGCTTCATGCCTTTCAACGGTGCGGCCTTGGCTTCCCAATCCGCGGTGGCCTTCTGCCAGCGCGCCTCGAAATCTTTGGCGCGCACCGCGTAGTAGGCTGCGTTGGATGCGTCGACTTTACTCAGGCGTTCGCTGAGCGCCTTCGCGACACGCTCGACGTTATGCGGATTCAAATGCACGTGCGGATTGCCGAACGGATGGATATCGCCTTGCGAGCGATCGACCGCACCGGGCACTTCGAGCTTGGCCACGTAATCGGCTGCCATGAAATTACCCGGCTGACTGCTGCTGACTTTATTGTTGCCCGAAGTCTGAATCAGCAGCGGCAGCCAGCCGACTTCGAGATCGGCGCCGGTACACACGACCAGATCCGCCGAGCGCATCTTGGCGATCAAGCTCGGCCGCGCCTCGATGCGGTGCGGGTCCTGCAGCGCCGTGGTGGCCGCGTAGATCGACACCTTGTCGCCGCCGATCTCATGCGCCAGCGCTGCCCATTCCGGCTCGCAGGCAAACAGGCTCAGGGCTGCATGCGCGCTGCAGGCGATCGACAGCGCGAGCGCTACGAAAATTGTCTTCACTAGCTGTTTCATGTTCGCTTCCTTGAGATTAGTGCCGCTTAGAATTTGTGTGCGCCGTGGGTGCCCAGGCTGTAGATGTATTGCAGGAACACCTGGTTGTCGGTCAGGCCGATCTGCGATTTGTCTCGATTGAACTGCAGCCGCACGCGACTGAACTCGGACGGGTTCCAGTCGACCATCGCTGAATAGCGTCGCGGCGTGAAGTCCGGCCGCGTCACGCCGTTGGCTGCGGCGACCGGTCCCACGCTCCAGGACCCCTCGTCGAGTTGGTCGTAGCGCAGGCCGACGCGCCACTCGGGCTGAAACTGGTAGATGCCCTGCACGTACCAGCCGGACTGGCGCACGGTGAACGCCTCGGTGACCGGAGATGGGATAACGGCCGCGGTGGTGTCGAATGTCAGGTCGCCGCTGCGGCGCATCTGGAACCATTCGGTCACGAACTTGAAGTTGCGATACTTCGGATTGCCGTCGGGCGCCCACTTGTAGACGAAGTCGACGCCGTACAACTGGGTGTCGCCGATGAACGGACTGGTGGTGCCGGTGCGATCGTCGAGATCGACGATGGCCTGGCCGCTGCCGTCGGTGGACGTGCGCAACGTCGATACCCCGAAGCGATAGCTGCCGCCGGTGCCGATATCGTCTCCGACGTGGGCGAACAGCGTGGCTGAGCCGATGCCGTTCTTGTCGCGATCCGAGCCCGGCGAATTGGCGCCGCGGCCAAGCTCGGTGCCGACTTCGAAAAAAACCGGCAGCGGCGCAATCCACGTCGCCTGGATGCCGTCGTCCTTGTAGTTGTCGCCGAGAAACGCGCGCTGCACGAGCGATGGATCGGCAAAATCCCAAGCGTGTGCATGCACCGAATTTTCGTATCCGATCGCGGAGAAGAATCGTCCCGCCTTCAACGTCAAGCCGTGACCGAGTGCCGTGGTCATGCCGAATGCTTCTTCGACGCCGACGCTGTCGTCCGGCTCGACGGCAATCGTTGCCTGGCCGAAGAACAAGTGATCGACATTGGCGGTGAACGTCATCTCCGATTCGCCGAGCGAAAACCCGCGTTTGCCGAGCGAGTCGGCGGTGTCGGCATTTGATTGGAACCCGGTGATGCTGGCCTTCGCCGGATCTTGGCTGAAGTTGGCGTAGCGGCCGTTGAGGATCAGCGACAGCGCCGGGTTGAACGCGTTCGAAGACGGCGCACCGCCGGGCGCGAGAGCGGCTTCGGTCGGTGCATTCGCGCCTGCAACGGGTGCTGCAGCTTCGCTCGTTGGTGGGGCGCCGGTCGCGACCGGCGCGGTTGCTGCGCGCTCTTCCGCCGCCTTCAGCCGCTTCTCCAGCGATTGAATGCGGCTTTCGTAGGCGTTCTTCAATTCATCGATTTGCTGCCGGATTTGGTCCAGCTCGCTGCTGGTTTGCGCTCCCGCAGATGTGGGAACGGCAAACGCAAGCGCCATGGCAAGTGCCACAACGTTCCATCTGAACATGAGGTTCTCCTGTGCATCGGTGTGCAATGGCTACGCTCTGCGTCACAGCAGGCGCGTGCAAAAACGCGAAACTCAGGAGAAAGCGGGAGGTGCTCGAGACGAGAATGCGCGCAGCGGCTTGCTCAGATG
>JBDTMS010000117.1:0-8932 GCA_039934195.1 Betaproteobacteria bacterium | reverse complement strand
ACACCGAGTTGCTCGCGCAGCTCACCGGTGCGAAGTCGTCGTTCATGCTGCTCGCCTCCGACAAGCTGTCTGCGGTGCACGTCACCACACACGTGAGCTTGCAGGGCGCGACGAAGCGCGCGACGCAGGAGCGCGTGCTGGCGACCATCCGTGCCGGCAACGAGCACTTTAAAGCGCTCGGTTTTGCCAGCCCGCGCATAGCGGTCGCCGGCCTCAATCCGCATTGCGGCGAGGGCGGCATCTTCGGCACCGAAGAAATCGAGAACATTATTCCCGCCGTCGAACAGGCGCAGCGCGAAGGCATCAACGTGAAGGGACCGATCTCGGGCGACACAGTATTTTATCGCGCCACCCGCGGCGAGTTCGATCTGGTCGTCGCCCAGTTCCACGATCAAGGTCACATCCCGACCAAACTCATCGCATTCGACGAAACGGTGAACGTGAGTCTGGGCTTGCCGATCCGGCGTGCGTCGGTCGACCATGGAACCGCGTTCGACATCGCGTGGCAAGGTAAGGCGAGCCCAGTCAACATGCGCGCTGCCGTAGCGTATGCGCGCATGATGGCTGAGCGCATGCCGGCCAAGCTCGCGGCTTGATCGGTCCAAGCGACTCGACACTAAGCTGAGCTCTGCATGCCGCCGCCGCGGGTTGTCATCGTTGCGGACGATCTCACCGGCGCTATGGATGTGGCAGGCCCGCTTGCCGAGCGCGGGTTGAAGACATACGCGGTTGCGACGACCGCCGGCTGCACCGCGCAGCAGCTCAGCGGTGCGCAAGTCGTTTCCATCAACGCCGATTCCAGGCATCTTTCAGCCGATAGAGCTTCGCAGCGCGTATCCGACATCATGCGCGACCTGGTGCATCCGCAAGCCGACATTCTCATCAAAAAGATCGACTCGACCTTGCGCGGCAACGTCGTCGCGGAAACGCTGGCGATGATGAAAGCGAGCGGACGTCGCATCGCCGTTGTGGCGCCGGCGTTTCCTGCGCAGGGTCGCACGGTGATGGATGGCGTCGTCCACGTGAACGGCACTGCGCTGAGAGACACCAATTTCGCGCGCGATGCGCTTTCGGCGCCACCGCTCGAACCGCTACATCATTTGTTTCGCGACGCCGCGCCAGAGATGCAAGCCGAATTGTTGCGCGCGGGAGACCCGCTGCCGGCGTTCGATCGATCGCGTCTCGTTGTCATTGCAGCAGACAGCGCCACGCAAGACGATCTGCGTAGTCTGATTCAGCGTGTTCAGGACAGGCTGCGCGATGTATTGCTGGTTGGTTCTGCCGGCGTTGCGCAGGCAGTTTCCGATGTTTGCTTTACCACCGCTGAGCAGCAGGGGGTGCTTCCGCAAACCGCGGGGCGGTTATTGTTCGTCGTTGGATCGCGTGCCGAACAAAGCGCGCAACAAGTGGACGCGTTGCTGTGTTTGGCGAACGCGAAAGTGCTCGCCGCGCCGAACGGCCGAGTCGATGTGCGCGCGGTAACGCAGGTACAAGAGACCGTGGTGATCATTCGATCGACGCCTGATGCCGAGGGACGCGAAGGCGACGCGGCGGTGGTCGCGCGGGGCTTGGCCGATGGCGTAGCAGGCGCGCTCGAGTCGGGGAGGTTCGCCGCGCTCATCGCGACCGGCGGCGATACCGCGACGGCTATCCTTGAGCGCTTGTCTCAGCCGGCGCTGGAGGTGATGGGTACGCTGTTGCCGGGCATACCGTACAGTCGCATCGGCGGACCGCAGGGCGATGTGTGGTTCGTGACCAAAGCTGGCGGCTTCGGCGCGCCCGAAACTTTTGCATCGATCGCACAGCGATTACGAAACGCTTAGGTCATCTTAGCGGTCCTAGTGTCCTGAGTCAGAAATTCGCTGCCGAAACTGACCAAGCGAGCGTCATGCGTTGTTGCGCGCGCGACGAATATTGCTCATATTCGCCACGGCGCTACGCGACCTAGCCTGGCATTCGCCTGGTCGGTTCTTCACACCGGCGACGATGTGCCAACAATGTTTATGTCGTTCCATGCTGGAGATCGCGAAGTTTGCCCAGCGAATTTCTCACTCAGGACACTAGTTATAATCAGATGGCTGGCTGGAACATGGTGACCTTCATCCGAGTTTTCCTCTGCGCGCTCCTGCTCGCTACGGCAACGACGAATGCCCGAGCCGACGACGCGGCCGCGAATAAAGTCGTGCTCGGTCAGATCAGCTTGTCGTTCTACGCGGTCACAGCCGGCGTCGTGCATGAAGTGCTCGAGCGGCTCGGACACACGGTCGAGATCGTGCAAGGCAGTCATGCGCAAATTTTTCCGCGTCTCGCGTCTGGCGATGTCGATATCCTCGTTGCGGCTTGGCTGCCGCACGGGCACGCAGTCTATTGGCAGCAATACGGATCGCATGCCGTGCCGCTCGCAACACTGTACGAAGGTGCGCGATTCCAATGGATGGTGCCGACGTATATTCCCCCCGCAGCCGTCGCGAGCGTCTATGATCTGTTGAAGCCCGACGTGCTGGCTCGGGTCGAGCATGAAATACATGGCACCGGACGCGACTCGGGGAACATGATGGTGTCGGCGCAGGTGATGGAGGCTTATGGCTTGGACCACACAGGCTACCAGCTGCTGCCCGGGACACCCCAGACGTTCTATGCGCACTACGATGTCGCGATCGCGGAGCAGCGCTGGTTTGTAATGCCGCTGTGGCAGCCGCACTACATCGGTAAAGTCGGAAACATGCGCGCGATCGCTGAACCCAAAGGCCTGCTCGGCGATCCGAACGATGGCACTCTGGTCGCCGCTAAGCGCTGGGTTGCACGCGCGCCCGAGCGCACACTGCAGGTTTTGCGAAAAATGCATCTCGGCTCGGATGCGGTGGCGGAAATGGACTACGCGGTTAACGTCGAGCGATTGACGCCGCGCGACGCAGCGAGACGATGGATGGCGCGCAATCCCGCTGTGGTCGAAGCGTGGTTTTGAATGTGGTGTGCGAGGGACATGGCTTGAAGCGGATGCTCGGCCGCGCCGTCCTGGGCTGCCTAGTTCTCGTTTGTGCAAACGTGTGGGCACAGACCGATACGTTACCGCGCAATCCACCAAGCTCGGTCGAAGGGGTTACGGTAACTGCGCGACGCGACGGCGAGGCCGTGCTGGTGGAAGCGCGCGCGCAGCTGCAATGCGGCTTGCGCGTAGCCTGGAGCGTGCTGACCGATTATGGGCGCTACCCCGATTTCATTCCGGATATGAAAACCAGCCGCATCGTCGCGCGGACGGGCAACTTCGCCGTGGTCGAGCAGACCGGTGAGGCCGGATTTTTCCTGTTTCATTTCCCGATCAGCGTCACGTTGGACGTCACCGAAGTGGAGGGCGCGTCGGTAAGCTCCCGCGCGTCTGCGGGAACGTTCAGGGAAATGACCGGAATCTATCGACTGGTTGAATCGCCGGATGGCTTGTGGCTGACCTACAGCGGCCGCATGGTCCCGTCGTTTGCGTTGCCGCCGTTGGTCGGCGTTCCCGCTTTGCGCGCCGTCGTGAACAAACAGTTCAGCGCTCTGGTGCGCGAGATCGCGCGGCGCGGAAAAGATGCTGCCGCCAGCGGCGCGCCGCAGTGATACCGCGATCGTACCTTGACGGCACAGACGGTGCGACACTTGTTGCCGGAACGTTCTTATC
This sequence comes from Betaproteobacteria bacterium, assembly GCA_039934195.1. Classification (GTDB taxonomy): domain Bacteria; phylum Pseudomonadota; class Gammaproteobacteria; order Burkholderiales; family SHXO01; genus SHXO01. The sequence goes on along the minus strand of JBDTMS010000117.1, from coordinate 5,274 downwards.
GTGCGCTCGCTGATCTTGCTCGCGAGCGGTTTAGTTATGCTGCTGGGCAGTGACTTGGCGAGTGCCGGTGTTCCGCCCGGCGAGCCTGCGCCGGGCGTATCGCACACCCTCGCGATTTGGCGAGCGAGTCGTTATTCGCAGATTGAATACGCCGTCCAGCTCGATCTGCGCTCGCCGTTCGATAGCCTTCGCGGTGAACTGCGGATCAGTGTAAACATTGGACTGCTCGATGCCGATTTGCTGCTCGACTGGCGGCCCGCGAGCGATGCGCGTGTGTGGAACGTGACGGTCAATGGTTCGGTGCTCGGCGCCATAAGCGCGCAGAACGAGCATATCGTGATTCCGCAGGCTGCCCTGCGCGCAGGCGGAAATGTGATCGCGCTCGCATTCGAATCGCCGATCGCCGCATCCGGTAGCGCAATCACGCGTTTCCACGATCCGGAGGATGGTGCGGTCTATTTGTATTCGTTGCTGGTGCCCGCGGATGCGAGCAGTGTGTTTCCCTGTTTCGATCAACCCGACCTGAAGGCCCGCTTTGCTCTGAGCGTCAAGGCGCCGCGCGAGTGGCGCGTGATCGGCAACAGTGCAACAGCCGACACGCAGCAGGCGGGCGAACAAGCCATCACTCGCCTCGCGCGTACCGAGCCGATCAGCACATACGTGTTCGCCTTCGCTGCGGGACCGTTTTCGCAGATCGACGATCGCGTGAGTGCAACCAAGCTGTTCGTGCGGCAATCGCGCACCGAGCGGGGGCGCCAAGAGGCCGACGAAGTACTACGCCTGACGCGCGAAGGCGCAGGTTATTTCGCCGGTTACTTCAACCGCCCGTTTCCGTTTTCAAAATACGACCTGGTGCTGATTCCTGAATTGGCGTACGGCGGCATGGAGCACGCGGGCGCTACGTTTTTGCGTGAAGACAGCGTGCTGTTTCCGTTTCAACCCGCGGCGGCGGACCGGCTGCGGCGCGCGCAACTCATCTTCCATGAGACTGCGCATCAGTGGTTCGGCGATCTCGTGACGATGCGCTGGTTCGACGATCTCTGGCTGAAGGAAGGCTTCGCGAACTTCATGGCGGCGAAGGCGACCGCCGCGCTGCTGCCGGAATTCGATGCCTGGAATGCATTTCGTGCGGTGAAGGTGGCTGCCTATCGTACCGATGTGACGCGCGGCACGACGCCGATCTGGCAGTCATTGCCGAATTTGTCCGCCGCGAAATCCGCGTACGGCAGCATCGTTTACAGCAAAGCGCCGGCGGTGCTGCGCCAGGCCGAGTATTTTCTCGGTGAAGATATTTTTCGCAAGTCCGTGGTGAGCTTCGTTGCCGAGCACGCTTACGGCGCGGCGGACTGGAATGATCTGGTGCGCGAATTCGAAGCAGCGTCGGGTCGCGGTCTGCAAGCGTGGGCGCACGCGTGGGTCGAACGGCGCGGTCTGCCCGAGATTCGCGCCGATTGGCAAGTCAGCAGCGAGGGCGGGCTCACCGGCCTCAAGCTCAGCCAAATCGACGCGCTCGGCGAAAACGGCATCTGGCCGATGCGCCTGCAACTGGTGCTCGGTTATGGCGACGGCAAGGTTGCGCGTTTCCCTGCGCTGCTGGATGGCGCAATGAGCATTCCTCTGCTGGACGAGCGGCCGGCGCCGCTATTCGTGTTCGCCAACGGCGATGACTTCGGCTACGGCTTGTTTTTTCTATATGCGCGCAGCCGTGCCGCGATGCTCACGTACATCGGCTCGGTCAAAGATGCATTTTTGCGATCGATGCTGTGGGACGCGCTGTGGGAAAGCGTGCGCGCGGCCGAGCTCGCGCCGCTGGATTATCTCGATCTCGCTATCCGCGAATTGCCGAAGGAGCTCGACGAAGTCACCGCCAGTGGCATTCTCGCGCGAGTGCAGACCGTATTTCGCTGGTATCTTTCCAACGCTCAGCAAGCTGCAGTTGCGGCGCGACTAGAGGGTGCTTTGCGCGATGGCATGTTGAATGGGCCGAACCCGGGTTTGCGCATTACCTGGTTTCGCGCGTATGCGTCGCTGGCGTCGACATCGTTTGGTTTAGACGCGCTCAAACATCTGTTGACCGGGGAGCTCGCTATTCCGGATGTCACCTTATCTTCCAACGAACGTTCCGCATCATTCGTCGGCTGCTGATTGTGGGCGATCCTGCCGCCGAAGCGTTGCTTGCGGCACAGGCGCAAGGCGACCGGAGCGACGAAGGCCGCCGTCAAGCCTACGCTGCAGGGGCGGCGCGACCCGCGGCGCAGAGCAAACGCGAGTACTTCGCTGCGTATCTGGGCGATACGAAATTGCCGGAACGCTGGGCGGAAGATAGCTTGTCGTCTTTTAATGCAGTCGAGCAAGAAACGCTGAGCCTGCCTTGGCTCGAGCCGGCGTTGCGCGCATTGCCCGAGCTCAAACGCACGCACAAGATTTTTTTCGTGAATAACTGGCTCGGCGCTTTCTTGGGTGGGCAACGAAGCCGCGAGGCGCTCGCTGCCGTCGAGCAATTCCTGCAGCGTACCGACACGGAGCCGGATCTTCGCCTCAAGGTACTCGAATCGATCGATGCATTAGAGCGCACGGTTCGCATTCGCGCGCGTTATGCGAATTGAGTCGGTGCGTACGATGGTAGGCAGCGGGTGTTGCGGGCAGAAGAAAGGGAGATGGCTCTCGCCATCTCCCTTTTCGTACAGCTTGCGCCGTGCGCGAACTTACTTCTTGTCGGTCATAGCAGGCGCGGTCGGCGCGGCTTGCGTCGCCTCAGGAGCGTGCTTCTTGTGATGCTTTTTGCCGTGCTTCTTTTCCATTGCGGGCTTGTCAGCCGGGGTGGCTGGCGTCGCGGGGTCGGCGGCAACAGCGGCGAAAGTAACGGCAGCAAACATGGCGGCCACCAGCGATGCGATTAACTTATTCATTTGCATTCTTCCTCTAAGGTATTTAACGGAAATCCCGTCGACTACGGCGATTTGCCTCGTCGCACTCATTAACGTGCTGCCGGAAGTGCGGTTGACGACGATCGCCCGTGTCGAGCGGCAACTGAACGCCGGACGCCCAAGCGGGCTGGCAGCTTTGCAGGTAACCGAGGAAGATGCAGATTGACTTGTAACCCGATTGACATACTGCCAAATGCCTTCCGCTTCGCCTAACCAGAGTAAGCGGCACAGCGCTGCGCGGCTGCTCCATCCGCAAAGTATCGCCGTGATCGGCGCCGGCGACCGGCTGAGCAGCTCCGGGGGCGCGGTGTTGCGCAATTTGATCAGCTCGAAATTTCTCGGTCGTATCGTGCCGGTCAATCCGAAGGGCGGCGAGCTATTCGGTCTGCCGGTGGCACGCTCGATTCTCGATGTCTCGCCTGCGTGCGATCTCGTAGTGATCGTCGTTCGTCCCGATATAATTCTCGATGTCGTCAGAGATGCCGTCACCAGCGGTCATCGCAATTTTCTGGTGCTACCGGGTGGGTTTGCCGAAAGCGGCGACCAAGGCAGCGCGCGCGATCGGGCACTGCGCGAGCTGGCGCAACAGCATGGGTTGACGGTCGCCGGACCGAACTGCGCCGGCATCATCAACCAGCTCGATATCGAAACTGCATTCGCAGCAACATTTCTGCGCGACCTGCCCCGCGGCGGGAAGGTCGCACTAATCTCGCAATCCGGCGCCATTGCCGAGGAGATCATCGCTTCCAGCCATAGCATGAACATCCCCCTGGGCGCGGTGGTAACCGTCGGCAATGCCATGCATCTGGGATTGGCGGAGTATCTCGATGAATTCGGAGCCGATCCGAACTGCGCGGTCGTGCTGCTATATGCGGAATCATTCGGCGACATGAATGCGTTTCGCGACGCGGCGAAGCGAGTTGCATGCACTAAGCCGATCGTCGTGCTCGGCGGCGGGCGCACCGCTGCCGGACGCGCCGCAGCGCTGCGTCACACCGGTTCGCACACGATGGACGAGGCCAGCGCCGCGGCGTTCTACCGCGACTGCGGTATGGTGCGTGCCGTCAGCCTGCGCCAGCTGATGCTTGCGGGCAAGGCCTTCAGCGCCCATCCTCATGGTATCGGCGAGCGCGTGCTGATTCTGTCGAACTCGGGCGGGCCCGGTGTCCTGTGCGCTGACCGCTGCACACTCGAAGGGCTCGAATTGCCGAAGCTGCCGCCAAATATCGCTGCGCGCCTGCGCCAGATCCTGCCGGCAGAAGCGTCGGTCGCGAATCCGCTGGATCTGCTCGCCGACGCACGCGAGGACCGTTTCGCGCAGACCTTGATCGCCGCGCTCGAGGAAGGCGCCGCTGCTTTCGACGCGATATTGATAATCCATGTCGTGCCGTTCATGGTTGACGGCGACGCGGTAGTGGCGCGTCTCGCGCAATTATGCAGGGGCGCGGACATGGCGATTCTGCACGCGATGATGGGAACGCTCGAGCACAAATCGGCCTGGATGACTGCGATGGAAACCGCCGGCGTCCCGATGTTCGACAACGTCGAAGATATGGCTGAAGCGGCCGGCTTGCTGGCGCGCTATCGTTCGCAGCACCCATCGCCGACTTCGCAATCGACGAGGGTTTAAACTGAAAAGCAATCGGCCATCACACGAGGCTCACAGTGAAGCTCTATGGATTTTGGCGCAGCTCGGCTGCGTATCGGGTGCGCATAGCAATGGGGTTAAAGGGCTTGAGCTACGACCAGGTGAGCGTGAACCTCACCGCCGGCGAGCAACACCGTCCGGCATTTGGCGAGATCAATCCGCAACATCTGGTGCCCGTTCTCGACGAGCAGGATGATCGCCTCTACCAGTCGCTCGCAATCATAGAGTACCTCGAGGAAACGCATCCGGAGCCCCCGCTTTTGCCGAAATCGCCGGTCGAGCGCAATCGTGTGCGTTCGCTGGCGCTGATCGTCGCTTGCGAAATCCATCCACTGAACAACCCGCGCGTACTGAACTACCTGACGAAGAACTTCGGCATCAGCGACGACCAAAAGCAAACGTGGTACAGCGATTGGGTCAGCAGCGGTTTTGCCGCACTGGAAAAACGCCTCGCGCACGAGTTGGGGACCGGTCGATTCTGTCATGGCGATACGCCGAGCTTCGCCGATGTCGCCTTGGTCCCCCAGGTCGCCAATGCGAATCGCTTCAAAGTCGATCTCACCGCGTTTCCCACTATCCGTCGGATTAATGAAGAGTGCCTTAAGCTCGTTGCCTTTCAGAGAGCGGCGCCGGAGCAACAGCCGGACGCGGCGTAGCCGCTGCTGCGGAGGGGCTAAGGGGATCGGGGCTGGGGACTAG
>JBDTMS010000116.1:0-8933 GCA_039934195.1 Betaproteobacteria bacterium | reverse complement strand
ACCATGCCGGTATGAGTTGCGCACGCCATTTCGATCGATCGAGTGAGGTCCATAATGGCCGCTATTCAGATTGCAACGTCAGCATGGGCCGTTTCATTGCGCCTCCACCAAGCATTAGCGTGCTCGCGTTGGTGGATCGCTGCCGGCTATCCAAGTCAGCGGGCGCGGCAAAGCCTCGCGCACGTGCGAGGCATTGTTGGAGGTCACGAAATCTGGGGTTGTAAGAAGACACGTGCTGCAACACAGCCTCGGCTTTGCTGAACAACCGTTTGCGCTCGAAGTCGAGTGCCAAGTTGTAAAAATCATCCGTCAACTGCGGATTGAGTGGGCAGCGCTTGAACCGATCGAACCCCACGTCCCGCTGCCCGTGGAGAGCTAGGCCGAGCGTGCGATTGCTTGGCGCAGACTCGTAGTCGGCTCCAACCTTGCCGCGCTCGGCGATCAGAAAGCGCTTCGTCGCTAGTACGAGATAGCCCAGCACCAGAAGTAAGGCTGCGGACATCAACTGTACCCACACTAACTGGTTCGTCATGAAAACAAACGGTGCGCTCAATAAGACGACGAGCAACGCCCCGGTTACTGCAGCACCCATGGCTACGGCAAGTTTCGGAATTGGGAAGTACAACTCGTTGAGATACGAAATTAAAAGTGGCTCAGTGCGGATGGCGCCGTCTAACAAGAGCAACTCTCCGCATTCGCGATAGTGCCGAAAAACGCCGAGAGCAAACCTGTTACTCATCGTCGACTCGTTGCAAGCGTCTCTGCCGCCGACAACGTCGTGTTCCCCATACTGTTCCGAATCGGGCTTTGCGGAATCAACCCGCGGCTCAGCGAAGAACACCGCATAACCAATTACCTTGGCGTGAGCTGCCGAGCGACGGTTGATCATCTGCGCATGGATGTGTCGAGGCCAAGGCCAGCGTCCGAGGTTGGCGATGCTGTTGTCGTCGACTGCAATGACCACAATCTTGTCATTCGGCGCTCGATTCGAGACTCGCACGCCTGCCTCATAAGCCTTGCGTTTCAGGCTTCTCATCTGATGAGTCGCAGGCAGCGCAAAAACTACGGTTGCGACGGCTACGCCAGGGAACCACTCCGACTTCCAGATCTGAGTCCGATTCATCTCCGCATACCCGCTTCTACTGAACGTAGAGCCAGGAAAACCGAAGGTCGGCATGCAGGATAGTCTTGTCTTCGAGTAGCTTAGCCTGCATGACTGATCAATTCTACGATAATCGCGTCTAAGGTATCTGATTTTTGGTCGAAAGCTTTAATCCGGCCGGGTTAAAGCCAAGGCGCTCGGTAGAAACTTGCGCGATAGAAACCGGCGGCGATCGGCCCCAACACATCGAGCGTCACGCCACCAGGAATGGGTGGGCAGATTGCGCCGCATTGGCGCTGTATGCCGCACCTGGATTCTCTCGCCTCATCCCCTCAAGGCGCGAGGCCCCAAGCTGCTTAGCTTTCCAGCGGCCTACCGCGATGCAAGGCTTATGCCAACAATTTATGAATTCGCGCTGGGCGCGACGCTTACAGACCTTCGACCAGGATCACGCTTCCGATCGAATTGCGCTGTCGGACTTTGATCGCTTCGGTATATTCGGGCGAGTCGTAGAACGCACGCGCCTGGCCCATGTCCGCGAATTCCACCACCACGACGCGCTTGGGCTGCCATTCGCCTTCCGCGTAGTGCACAGCGCCACCCCTGACGATGAATTTGCCGCCGAACTTGGCGAGCGGTGCGCCTACCATCTTGCGATACTCTTCGTAGCCGACCGGATCGGTAACCTCAATGGTCGATATTAGATAAGCAGCCATGGTCATCCTTTATTGAGTAATGCCGATAAGCCTGCGGACGCGGGCCAGACGCAATTGTCGCCGTAAAGCGGGCGCTGCGTCAGCCATCACATTGGTCAGGGTTTAACAGCCGATCAGAACCGCAGGGAGACGGACGCGATGCTCAAGCCGATCGCGATGCCGCCCAAGACATCGCTGGGATAATGTAGCGACAACTACTCTCGAAAGCCCGACCAGCGCGGCGAACGGGAGCAGGAAGGCCGCGAAGACCGGATAGTAATAGAGCGCAACAAAGCGACCGCATGAAGCATGTGTCCCAGCGGAAAACTGTACTCGTCCAGCGGGTCGGCGAACGGTTGGATTTGCTCATTACGATGATAAGGGCCGCGCCCGATCGGTTTTCGCCTTAAGGCATTTGTAGGACAGCGAGCATGCAAGCGCCGTAACGATCATATGCAGTACCGTTGTACGTCACCCTGCCCGCGAAACACCAGCAGAGCAAGCATCAGGGCATGCCAAAACACGCCATTGCCCGGGCACCTGATGCTGCAGTAGCCTTTGCACAGCCACTGAATCCGGCTTATCCGATGCAATCGCAGACACAACGCTGCATCTTTCTCGGATAGCCACTGTTGCCGCGAAGGCATCTAGGCATGCGCCGACTCCTGCCGATTGACAACGGCGAGCAGCGCAATCTCCAGGTCGTGCACGACGCGTTCCCAATCGATGCGTTCTGCTGCACGTCTGGCTTCGACGCGAAGGTGCGCGCAGAGTGCCGGATCGTTCGCCACCTGAACAGCCAGCGCGATGAAACTATGGAAGTCGTCATAATCGGCGAGTACGCCGCTCCCACCGTGCCGGATGTGCTCACGCGCCGCGGCGTAGTCATAAGCCACGACCGCCAACCCGCTGGCGAGCGCCTCGACGGTCACGTTGCCGAATGTTTCCGTCAGACTCGGAAACAGAAATACATCGGCAGAAGCGTAGTGCGCGGCGAGATCTTCGCCATGGCGCATGCCGGCAAAGTGATAGTCCGGGTGCGCAGCCTGGAGTTGCTTTCTCTGCGGTCCGTCGCCTACCAGAACGAGCCGCGCCGAAGGCTGTCCGGTTCTAATTGCATCGAACGCCGACAGCACCAGCGGAAGGTTTTTTTCCGGCGCGAGGCGGCCGACGTAGATCGCCACCACATCGTTCTCACCCGCGCCCCAACTCGCGCGCAGTCGATCGCTGCGGCGAGCGGGAGCGAACAAATGCGTATCTGCTCCACGCGCGACGACCGATAAATTTCGATATCCCTGCCGCTCGAGTTGCACTTTGAGCTCTTGCGTAGGCACGAACGTGCACGCGCCCGCGTTGTGAAAGCGTTTCAGATAGCGTTCGATCGCTTTTCCGATCACGCCGAAGCCGTAGTGATGGCTGTAGCTGTGGAAGTTGGTATGAAATTCGGAGCAGGCCGGAATGTGCAGGCGGCGTGCAGCAATCAGCGCGGATCGTCCCAGCGGACCTTCGGTCACAACGTTGACGACGTCGGGACGCGAGTCGCGCCACAGTCGCAGCAATCGTCGACTAGCGGGTAGCCCAATGCGCAAGCCTTGATAACGCGGCAGGGGAACGCTCGCTACCAGAGTCTCCTCAGCGCGCTGGTTGTTTCGCGGCCGATCGCGCGCATTCTGCTTTGGACGCACGAGATGAACGTAGTGGCCTCTGCGCAGCAGTCCGTCGACCAGGCGACCGGTCGTCATAGCGACGCCGTTGACCTCCGGCGGATACGTCTCCGTCACGACTGCGATGCGCAACCTGCGCTCAGCAGCAAGCTCATTGAAAGGAGCGACGGTCTCGTTCATTCTGGTGCCGGTGCGAACCTAATTCGCGAAACCAGACATGCAGCTAAGTGATCAACCCGCGGTGAGTTGGCGCGCCTAGGAAGCGGCCGACCGCAAACGGCAACGTCCGGTTTCGACCCGTTGTGCATATTTTTTATTTTTTTGTCGACGAGGACGAGCCGGTAACACCGCTGTGCCGTGCGCGCACTTGCGTCACTGCGGATCCAAGCTTCGATCCGCGCAGTTTGGACACAGGACCACAGGCCGGAGTTCTGACGAACTCGAATAAAGCGTCAGCCGAAGATGATCAAAGCCCATACAAAAACGAGGTTAGCCAGGCTCGCGCATACGGCGGCGCTGCCGATATCTTTCGCACGCTTAGCCAGTTGATGATTTTCCAGTGAGATGCGATCGACGGCTGCCTCGAGCGCTGAATTGAGCAGTTCCACGATGAGTACCAGCAGGACGCTGCCCACCATCACAGCTTTTCCCGCTGCGCTGACCGGCATGACCAAGACTGTGGGTACGAACACAACGGCGAGCAGGCACTCTTGCCGAAACGCATCTCTTCATGGCGATAAGCAGCTTTGAAACCTGCCAAGGAATAGACGAGCGCGTTCCAGATCCGCCGGATCCCGGTTTTGCCTTATGCGGACTGACTAGCGTCTGAGATCCGGGCTCTTCCAACGCAGGTCCAGCGTGCGTGCGGCCAGCACATCATCGAGACGGCGAACGGGCGTCGTGTGCGGCGCCGTTTTGACCAGCTCCGGCGAGGTTTTCGCTTCGCCCAGAATTTCCTTCATGGCAATCACGAAAGCATCTAGCGTGAGCTTCGATTCGGTCTCCGTCGGCTCGATCAGCAGGCATTCCGGTACAAGCAGCGGAAAATACGTCGTTGGAGCGTGGAAGCCCTTATCCAATAGGCGCTTCGCGAAATCCATCGCAGTTACGCCGGTCTGCGCCTTCAGCGCGCTTAAGGTGATGACGAATTCATGACTGGCGCGACGTTTGGGAAATGCAACCTCGAAGCCGGCGCGTCGCAACTCGTGCAGCAAATAATTGGCGTTGAGCGCAGCGTAGTCTGCGACGCGCGGCATACCCTCACGGCCGAGCAATCGTGCGTAAACATACGCTCGCAACAAGACGCCTGTGTTACCCATGCTTGCGGACAAGCGCCCGATGCTGTGCGGGCGCTCGCGCTGCGTAAGCCAATCATAACCGGCCTCGGTGCGCACCACGATCGGTAACGGCAGAAACGGCTCGAGATGCGCCGCGACACCGACCGGACCAGCGCCCGGGCCGCCACCACCGTGCGGAATGCAAAATGTCTTGTGCAGATTCATGTGTACGACGTCGAAACCCATCGCCGCCGGCTTTGCCTTGCCGATGATCGCGTTGAGATTGGCGCCGTCGTAGTAGAGCAGGCCGCCGGCGTGATGGACGATTTCACTGATGTCGAGAATCCGCTGCTCGAAGACGCCCAGCGTAGAAGGATTCGTCAGCATCAGACCCGCAGTCTGGGGACCGACCGCGGCGCAAAGTGCGTTAACGTCGACATTACCATCGCGATCGGTGGCAATTTCGCGCACGGTAAAGCCGCACATCGCCGCCGTTGCCGGATTCGTACCGTGTGCCGCATTCGGAATGATGATCTCGGTCCGCTCGTTGTCGCCGCGCGATCGATGGTATGCGCGAATCATGGCAACGCCGGCGAACTCGCCCTGTGCGCCTGCCATGGGCGTCAGGCTGACCGCTGCCATTCCGGTCAGATCCTGCAGCATCTCCTGCAGCTCATAGAGGCAAGCTAGATAACCCTGTCCGGTCGCAACCGGCGAATGCGGATGGCGCGATAGAAACTGCGGCAACAGAGCAGCGGCGTTGCACGCGCGGGGGTTGTACTTCATCGTGCACGAGCCCAGTGGATAGAACTGGGTATCGATCGAGAAATTCTTCTGCGACAAACGTGTGTAGTGGCGAACCGCGTCCAGCTCAGAGACTTCCGGCAGTAGCGGCAGCTGTTTGCGCAGCAGCGCAGCGGGAATCTCCGAATCGCTTTCCGGGACGCGCGGAATGAGCGAGCGCGCGAGGCGCCCGCTTTGCGAAAGCTCGAAGATCAGCATCGAGACAAACCGACATTCATCGCGTAATGAAACATTTGTGCGGTCGAAGGTGGCGCCAATGTAGCCACCCTACGTTACACGGGCATTGCAGCCGCCCTCATCTGAGCGCGGCAAGCGCCGCGTCGTAGTTGGGCTCGTTGGCAATCTCAGGCACCAGTTCGGAGTGGATGACCTTGTTATTCTCGTCCAGTACCAGTACTGCACGAGCGGTCAATCCGGCGAGCGGACCATCTGCGACATCGACGCCGAACTTGTCGTGGAAATCGCGATGCCTGAATGTCGACAACGTGACGACGTTGTCAAGGCCTTCGGAACTGCAGAAGCGCGACATCGCGAACGGCAAATCCGCGGAGATCACCAGCACGACGGCATTCTTCATCGCACTCGCCTTCTCGTTGAACATGCGCGTGGACTTCTGGCAGGTCGGCGTATCCAGGCTGGGGACGATGTTCAGCACTTTGCGCTTACCCGAGTAGTCGCTGAGCGATACGTCTTTCAGATCCTTAGTGGTGAGGCGAAAGTCGGGCGATATCGCGCCCGACGACGGAAGCGAACCGGCAACAGTGACGGGACTGCCTTTCAACGTAACGGTGGCCATTGTTGTCTCTCCTGGTGGAAAAAAAAGGAATGCGTTAAGCGGTAACGGCGGGACTGGCGTTGCAAAGCGCCTTCTCCAGCAGGCGATGATAGCGGTCGATATCCGCAGTCGTCTTAGTTTCGGTGGCGCACACGAGAATCGCGTCGCCCAGTTCCGGATAGTATTGCTGCAGGTTGAAGCCGCCCAGCACCCCGGTCCCGCGTAACTCCGCGAGCACCCGTTCGGCCGACGCAGGTAAGGACACCACCGCTTCGTGGAATGCCGGCGAAGGAAACCGGCGAGACACGCCGGGCAGCCCGGTGATCTGCGCCAGCAGATTGCGCAGATTGGCATGGCTCTGCGCCGCCACTCTGCGCAGACCGTCCGGCCCGAGCAATGCCATGTGAATGGTCGCCGCGGTGACCGCCAAACCTTGATTGGTGCAAATGTTGGAGGTGGCTTTGGAGCGGCGGATATGCTGCTCGCGCGCCTGCAAGGTCAAGGTGAAACCGGTGTTACCGTCTACATCTTGCGTGCGTCCGACGATGCGTCCAGGCATCTGCCGTACGTGCGCTTGCTTGCAGGCCATGAAGCCGAAGTACGGTCCACCCGACGACAGCGGCACGCCCAACGGTTGCCCTTCACCGACGGCGATGTCGGCACCGTCCGGTCCCCATGATCCAGGGGGCACCAGCAGCGCGAGCGCGGTCGGATTTACCGTCCCGATAACCACAGCGTTGCGCGAGCGAGCCCACTGCGCCAGCGCATCAACTGGTTCGAGCACGCCGAAAAAATTCGGCTGCGGGATGACCAGCGCGGCGAAATCCGCTTCGCCGAGTTTCGCGAGCGCATCCAAGTCAGTCATGCCGCTGCCTGTCGCATACGGCACCTCGACCATCTCGATGTCCTGCAAAGAAACGATCGATCTTACGACTTCCCGGTACATCGGATTCACCGTGACCGGCATGAGAATTCGCCGCGACGATCTATGCAGCCGCACTGCCATCAGCACGGCTTCTGCAAGCGCCGATGCGCCGTCGTAAAGACTGGCATTGCTGACATCGAGTCCGGTCAGCGATGCGATCATCGTCTGGTATTCGTAGACGACTTGCAGCGTGCCTTGACTCGCTTCGGCCTGATACGGTGTGTACGCGGAATAGAATTCGCCGCGCGTCGCAAGTTGCCAGACGGCTGCCGGAATGAAGTGCTCGTATGCGCCGGCGCCGAGAAAGTTGAGATAGGTGCCGTCGGTTTCTGCGCGGTCCTGCATCAACCGCATGATCTCCATCTCGGTGAGCCCAGTCGGGACGCACGAGAGCGTGACGTTCTGCAGCGCACGCGGTATTTCATCGAAGAGATCGTCGATCGTGCTAACGCCGATCGCGTCGAGCATGGCACGCACTTCCGCGTCGGTGTGCGGAATGAACGGCATCAGCTCAGTTGCGGCGTGCGCTTAAGTGTGGACGAGGAATGCACGGCGGAATCAGGTCAGTGCTCGTCAGCGGCCACCAGCTTCTCGTATTGCTGCGCATCGAGCAACCCGGACAACTGCGCAGCATCCCGCGGCTGCAGCTTGAACATCCACGCGGCATAGGGATCCTCGTTTATTTTTTCCGGATTGCTTGCCAGTTCTTCGTTGGCCGCCAGTACCGTACCTGCGATCGGCGCGTAGATGTCCGACGCCGCCTTGACCGATTCCACTACGCCGCATTCCTGACCCTTATCGAATGATTTTCCGACGGCGGGATTCTCGACGAACACCAGATCGCCGAGCCGGTCCTGCGCGTGCCATGTGATGCCGACGGACACACTGCCATCGGATTCTGTGCGCACCCATTCGTGCGTATCGGTATAGCGAAGCTCGGCGGGAAGATTCATCGCAATTCCTATGCAGAAGGGATCACATGCTGGCGGGCGGTATGAGCGAGGCGCCGCGTCTGACGAACGGATATTTTACAACCTTCGCAGGCAACCATTGACCACGAATTTCAACCTCGGCGTTGTCGCCTACGGCCACCTCGGATGGCACTCGAGCCAGTGCAATGGCGCGGTCCAGTGTCGGAGAAAACGTCCCGCTGGTAATGATCCCGTCGCCGAATCTCGTGCGCACCGTTTGATGACTGCGCAGCACGCCTTTGCCAGAAAGCACTAATCCAACGAGGTGAGCGCGGGTATGTGCCGCAATGAGTGCGTCGCGGCCGACGAACGTGCGCTCTTGATCGAGATGCACCGTCCAGGCAAGTCCAGATTCCTGCGGCGTCACCATGGTGTCCATGTCCTGACCATACAGATTCAGCCCCGCTTCCAGCCGCAGCGTATCGCGCGCGCCGAGGCCGCATGGCGCAACTCCGGCTGCAAGCAAAGCCCGCCACAAGCTCGCGACTTGTTCGCTCGCAACCATTACTTCGTAGCCGTCTTCGCCGGTGTAACCGGTGCGCGCTACGAAAGCAGGCGGCGCATTCGCGTCACCGGGAATTTCCACGCCTTGAAATGTCGGCAGCGATTCGCTGGCGATGCGCATCGCGGGGACGGCACCCCAAAAACTTTCTCGCGCGGCGGGTCCCTGCACCGCGATCATCGACAGGTCGTAGCGAGGCACGACCTCGATGCTACCCG
>JBDTMS010000115.1:0-8968 GCA_039934195.1 Betaproteobacteria bacterium | reverse complement strand
ATCGCCAGAACGACGACGGAGGCGAGCGCGGCGCCATACGCCACCTTCGGGCTGAACAGCCAGCCGCGTGCGGCTGTATTTGCATTTGCGGTTATCGCATGGCGGACGTTTGTTTCGCTGGCGGTGGTAACGATTGCCGCGCGCGGCAACAAGACAGCGCTGTCGCCATCGACGATCACTTCGTAGATCTCGTGCTCGCGCACTTGGTGATCGGTGCGCGCGCCCTGATACGCGAACAGCAGCGCGTGGGCGTCGGACAGCTTGGCGATCGCATCGCGGAATGCGCGCGATACCAGTATCTGACCGGGGCTTGCTAGACTCATCACGCGTTCTGCGACGTGGATGCCATCGCCGATGATGTTGGGATGGCCGTTGCTATCGTGGACCAGGCGCACGGGTCCGAGATTGACGCCGATGCGCGCGTTCACCGGTTGCGCATCGCCTGCGGCCAGCGCAAACGCGCGTGCCATTTCGGTTGCGATCACAAGTGCGACCTGCGGGTCGCCCAGGAAATCGATCGCGGCGCCATTGCCGGTATCGAACACGATGCGATCCTGCGGCTCGATCGCATCGATCGCGTCGGCGATGATCGAATTGAAGCGCTCTTTCGCTTTCAGCTGGCCGGTTACGGATTTCGTGGTGTAGTCGACGATTTCCAGAAACAGCACCGTCGAGATCACCGTGCCGTTGGCTTCATCGGCGAGTGCGCGCGCCGACATGCTGCCGGCCGCATGCACCGCCGGCTGCTGCCGATCGTTCGCTTGCGCCGCTATGTGCAGTTTTGCCATCGTTTCTTGGGTCAGGCTGAGGGGTCGAACACCGGGGGTGCGCTTCGTCGTGTAGATGGCCTGGCGATTGATTTCGGCTGCTTCCGTGCTGCCGCTGCGGGCCGGGCGCAAGCGCCGCGCCAGGGGTTGTCATCGCGTATGATTGGCCGCTGTAGCAGCCGTTGAAGCCTTTCGTAGGGCAACGCCTGCGGTAAATCGAGCCGGCCACAATCGAAACCGGCGATAGAGCGAAGCGCTTTGCTGCAAGAATTAAGCCGGGCGGTCGCCGGTCGTCTGCGGCGCGCCGCGGCGTGCGAAGGCGGCGACAAGCGCTGCGGAGAATTCGAGTTGAATCCCTACACCGTCGGGCTGGATCGAAATCCTGCCAATTACGTCCCGCTCTCGCCGCTGTCGTTCTTGCGGCGGACGGCCGGCGTATACCCCGAACGCATCGCGATCGTTCACGGCGACTACCGCGCTAGCTGGCTGGAAGTCGACCGCCGCGTGCGGCAACTCGCATCTGCGCTCCAGCGCGTCGGGGTGCAGCGCGGCGACACGGTATCGATCATGGCGCCCAATACGCCGGCGATGTTCGAGGCGCACTACGCGATCCCGCTCGCCGGTGCGGTGATCAACGCGCTCAACACGCGGCTCGATCCCGCGTCCGTTGCCTTCATGCTCGAACACGCCGAAGCCAAGGTGCTGCTTACCGACCGCGAGATGTCGCCGATCGTGAGTACGGCGCTGAAGATGCTGCAGCGACCGCCGCTGGTGATCGATATCGACGATGCGTTGGCGGCCGGCGGCGAGCGGCTCAGCGTGCTCGAGTACGAAGCCTTCATCGCGACCGGCGATCCGGAATTCCAAGGCGGCCTGCCGGCCGACGAATGGGACGCGATTGCGCTCAACTACACCTCAGGGACGACCGGCAATCCGAAAGGCGTGGTGGTGCATCACCGCGGGGCATACATCAACGCGGTCAGCAACATTGTTACCTGGGCGATGCCGCATTTCCCGGTGTACCTTTGGACGCTGCCGATGTTCCACTGCAACGGCTGGTGTTTTCCCTGGACGGTGGGGCTGCTCGCCGGCACCAGCGTGTGTCTGCGCCGAGTCGAAGCCGCGCCTATTTTCGATGCGATCCGCAAACATCGCGTCACGCATTTCTGCGGCGCGCCGGTCGTACACAACATGCTGGTGAATGCGCCTGATGAGCTGAGGGCCGGGATCGAGCATCGCGTCAGCGCCATGATCGCCGGCGCGGCGCCGCCGAAACCGGTGATCGAAGGCATGGAGCGGATCGGCTTCGACCTCACACACGTGTACGGATTGACCGAGGTCTACGGTCCCGCCTCGGTGTGCGCAAAGCATCCGCAATGGGATGCGCTGGCCATCGACGAGCGCGCCGAATTGAACGGCAGACAGGGCGTGGTTTATCCGCTGCAGGAAGCGATGATGGTCGCCGATCCGGAAACTCTCGCACCGGTGCCGCGCGACGGCATCACGATGGGCGAGATTTTTTTTCGCGGCAACATCGTGATGAAGGGTTATTTAAAAAATCCCAGGGCGACCGACGAGGCCTTCGCGGGCGGCTGGTATCACACCGGCGATCTGGCGGTGATTGATCCGGACGGCTACGTGAAGATCAAGGATCGCTCCAAGGACATCATCATCTCCGGTGGCGAGAATATTTCCACGATCGAAGTCGAAGATGCGCTGTACAGTCACCCCGCTGTCCTGGAAGCTGCGGTGGTCGCGCGTCCCGATGCGAAATGGGGCGAGACGCCGTGCGCATTCGTGACGTTGCGGCCGAACGCGGAGCCGGTCAGCGCAGAGGCACTCATCGCTTGGTGCAAAACGCGCCTGGCGGGCTTCAAAGTACCGAAGACGATAGTGTTCGGCGCGCTGCCGAAAACTTCTACCGGCAAGATTCAGAAGAACGTGCTGCGCGAACAGGCGCGTGCGTTGTAGCGAATGAGGCGTACCTGCGAGCGATCCGATTGCAGTCGTGCGTGCGGTAATATTGCGATCGTCGAATTTCAACTCAGAGAACAGCAATGAAAATACTGGTGCCCATCAAACGCGTGGTCGACTACAACGTCAAGGTTAGGGTGAAAGCAGACGGCTCCGGCGTGGAGACCGCCAACGTGAAGATGTCGATGAACCCGTTCGACGAGATCGCGGTAGAAGAAGCGATGCGCCTGAAGGAGTCGGGCGTGGCGAGCGAGGTCGTCGTCGTGTCGATCGGCCCAACGGCGTGTCAGGAAACGCTGCGCACCGCGCTCGCGATCGGCGCCGATCGCGCGATCCTGGTGGAAACCACCCTCGAAACGCAATCGCTCGGCGTGGCGAAAGCGCTCAAGCTGCTGGTCGATAAAGAAGCGCCGCAGCTCGTGATCCTCGGCAAGCAGGCGATCGATGACGATGCAAATCAGACCGGACAGATGCTCGCGGCGCTGCTCGGCTGGCCGCAGGCCACATTCGCGTCCAAAGTGACGGTCGCCGATGGCCAGGCCGAAGTGATGCGCGAGATCGACGGCGGGCTCGAGACGATCTCGGTCAAATTGCCGGCGATCATCACCACCGATCTGCGCCTCAACGAACCGCGCTACGTGACCTTGCCGAACATCATGAAGGCGAAGAAAAAGCCGATGGAAGTGATCAAACCCGAAGCGCTCGGTGCCGATCTGACGCCGCGTTTGAAAACCCTGAAGGTGCAGGAACCCGCGAAGCGCAAGGCCGGCGCGACGGTGAAATCGGTCGACGAACTGGTCGCGAAGCTGAAGAACGAAGCGCGCGTGATTTGACGCACCGCGCAGAGATTGCGCATCACTGGGTGCCAGAGAAAATACGGAAAAAAATACAACGTTGCGGCGAAGCGCTGCAACTTAGGAGACGAACATGGCAACACTCGTAATCGCCGAACACGATAATGTTCAGCTCAAGCCGAGTACGTTGAACACGATCTCAGCGGCGCACAAGATCGGCGGCGCGATCCACGTGTTGATAGCAGGGCATCAGTGCAGCGCAGTCGGTGCGGCCGCAGCGAAAATCGCCGGCGTCGAGAAAATCAAAGTCGCGGATGACGCGATCTATGCGCATCCGCTCGCCGAGAATCTCGCGGCTCTGGTGGTCGGCATGGCCGACCAGTATTCGCACATCCTCGCGCCTGCCACCACATTCGGCAAAAATTTCCTGCCGCGGGTCGCCGCGCTGCTGGACGTCGCGCAGATCTCCGAGATCGTCGCGGTGGAATCACCCGATACGTTCGTGCGGCCGATCTACGCGGGCAATGCGATGGCCACCGTGCAGTCGGCCGATCGCATCAAAGTCATCACCGTGCGCACGACGGGTTTCGAAGCCGCCTCGGCAGAGGGCGGCACCGCAACTTCAGAAGCCCAGGCGGCCGGCGCCGATAGCGGCAATTCGCGCTTCGTCGGCCAGGAGCTCACCAAATCCGCGCGGCCGGAATTGACGGCGGCGCGCATCATCGTTTCCGGCGGACGCGGCATGGGCAGCGGCGAGAATTTCAAGATTCTCGAAGCGCTGGCGGACAAGCTGGGCGCCGCGGTCGGTGCGTCGCGCGCCGCGGTCGATTCGGGCTTCGTGCCCAACGATTATCAAGTCGGACAGACCGGCAAAGTCGTCGCGCCCGAGCTCTACATCGCCGTCGGCATTTCCGGCGCAATTCAGCACATGGCCGGTATGAAGGACAGCAAAGTCATCGTCGCCATCAACAAAGATGCGGAAGCGCCGATCTTCTCGATTGCCGACTACGGCCTGGTGGGGGACTTGTTCCAGGTGGTGCCCGAATTGACCGAAAAGCTGGGTTAGCAGATAAGCTGGGCTGACCGAGAAGCTGGGCTGACCGAAGACTTCGCAGGCAGATACAACTTAAATCCGAGATCACGGAGAGCCGATCATGCCGGAATACATCGCGCCGCTGCGCGACCTGAAATTCGTCGTCAAGGAGCTCGCCGGTTCCGACGCTGTGGCAGCGCTCCCCGGCTTCGAAGAAGTGACCACCGATCTGGTCGATGCCGTGCTCGACGAGGCAGGAAAATTTGCCTCTGAGGTGTTGTCGCCGCTCAATGTCGCGGGCGATCGCGTCGGCTGCAAGTTAAACGACGGCGTCGTGACCACGGTGCCGGGTTTCAAGCAGGCCTATGAGCAGTTCATCGCGGCGGGTTGGCCGAGTCTGGGCGGCAGCACCGAGTGGGGCGGTCAGGGCCTGCCGCACATGCTCTCATCTGCAGTCTCGGAGATGTGGAACGCAGCGAACATGTCGTTCTGCCTGTGCCCGATGCTGACCACCGGCGCTGTGAATGCCGTGCTCAGGCACGGTTCGCCGGAACAGCAAAACGTCTATCTCAACAAGCTGGTGTCCGGCGAATGGACCGGCACGATGAATCTGACCGAATCGCAGGCGGGCTCGGATTTGTCGGCGGTGCGAACGCGCGCGGTGCCCGAAGGCGATCATTACCGCGTGTTCGGCACAAAGATTTTTATCACCTGGGGCGAGCACGACATGACGCCCAACATCGTGCACCTCGTGCTGGCGCGCACGCCCGATGCGCCCGAAGGCGTGAAGGGCATTTCGCTGTTCGTCGTGCCGAAAGTGCTGGTTAACGGGGACGGCAGTCTTGGCGCGCGCAACGACGTCAAGTGTGTGTCCATCGAACATAAGCTGGGCATCCACGGCAGCCCGACGTGCGTAATGGCGTATGGCGAAAAAGACGGCGCGATCGGCTATCTGGTCGGCGAAGAAAATCGCGGCCTCGAATACATGTTCACCATGATGAATTTCGCGCGCCTGGAAGTCGGCATCGAAGGCGTCGCAATCGCCGAGCGCGCCTACCAGCGCGCGCTCGCGTATGCGAAAGACCGCGTGCAGGGACGCCCGATCGGTGTGCGCGGCGGCGATCGCGTTGCCATCATCCAGCACCCCGATGTGCGCCGCATGCTGATGACGATGAAAGCGCAGGTCGAAGCGATGCGCGCGCTCGCCATCGTTGCTTCCGCGGCGCTCGATCGAGCCCATCATCATGCGGATCGCATCGAGCGGCTGCGCTGGCAGTCTGTGTTCGACCTGCTGACACCGGTGGTCAAAGGCTGGTGCACGGAACAATGCAATGAAGTGGCATCGCTCGGCGTACAAGTGCACGGCGGCATGGGCTTCGTCGAGGAAACCGGCGCCGCGCAACATCTGCGTGACGCGCGCATCACCTCGATCTACGAGGGCACGACCGGCATTCAAGCAAACGATCTGCTCGCGCGCAAAGTTGCGGGCGAGAAGGGCCTCACGGCAAAAGCGGTCATCGCGGAAATGCGCGCTTTCGATCAGGCACTCGCGGGTGTCTCGCATCCGGCGATCGCTGTGATCCGTCGTTCCCTGGCCGACGGCGTCAACGCGCTGGACCAGGCCACCGACTGGCTGTTGCAAACCTATCCGTTCAATGCTCAAGCGGCCGGCGCCGGGGCCGTTACCTACCTGAAGCTGTGGGGCATCGTGGCGGGCGGCTGGCAGATGGCGCGCGCCGCGGTGATCGCGAAGACGCGACTCGATGAGGGTGCAGAAGATTACGATTTCTATCGCGCCAAGATCGGCACTGCGCGGTTCTTCGCCGACCATATGCTCCCGCAGGCGCAAGCCTACAAGGCGATCATCGTCAACGGTTCCGAGAGCGTATTGGCGCTCGACGAAGCGCAGTTCTGAACACGGGCCACGCCCGGACACTTTTCAGCCGGCGGCCGTCCGCCGTCGAGTGCCGCGCTACGAGTCTGAACCGACCATTCGCTCAGGTCGCGCAGTATGCGTGGTAAGCAATGCTTCGACTTCGCTTGGGTCGCGCCGCCGGCGCGGAACCAATAGAATGGCTGCACGCGTGGCGGCACATCCGCCGCTCCTCCGCATTTCACTGGCTCACCGGCCGGGAGCGTAACCATGTTTGCGCTGATCTCTATTCTCTTGTTGCTGTTCGTCACCGGGGTGCTCGCGTATTGGCGCGCGCCCGGCTGGCTCTGGGCAGTGGCTCTCGCGGGCATGCTGGGCGTGTGCACCTTGCATGCCGGCTATCCCACTGCGGTCAACGCCGCGCTCTGGACCGTATTCATCGCCGCGGCGGCGGTACTACTGGTGCCGCCGCTGCGACGCGCGCTGATCAGCGATGCGCTGCTCGGCTGGTTCCGTAAAGTCATGCCGCACGTATCCGCCACCGAGCAGGAAGCACTCGATGCCGGCACCGTCTGGTGGGACGGCGATCTGTTCAGCGGCCAGCCGGACTGGGACAAGTGGCTGGCTTTTCCGAAGCCGACGTTGACTGCCGAAGAACAAGCATTCATCGACGGTCCGGTCGACGAGTTGTGCCGCATGTGCGATGACTGGCAGATCGGCTACGAGCTCAACGATCTGCCGCCGCAGGTGTGGCAATTCATCGGGGACCGCGGCTTTCTCGGCATGATCATCCCGAAGGAATTCGGCGGTATGGGATTCTCGGCGCTGGCGCATTCGCAAGTCGTGATGAAGCTCGCCAGCCGCAATTCGACCGCATGCGTCTCGGTGATGGTGCCCAACTCGCTCGGGCCGGCCGAATTGCTGCTGCACTATGGCACGCAGGAACAAAAGCGCCACTATCTCCCGCGTCTGGCGACAGGCCTGGAGATGCCGTGCTTTGCGCTGACTGGACCGGAAGCCGGTTCGGACGCCGGCGCGATCCCTGATGTCGGCATCGTCTGCCGCGGCAGCCACGATGGGCGCGATGTGCTCGGCGTGCGTCTGACTTGGGAAAAACGCTACATCACGTTGGGTCCGGTTGCGACCCTGCTCGGACTCGCGTTCAAACTGCACGATCCCGACGGTTTGCTCGGCGGTAAACCCGATATCGGTATCACGCTTGCGCTGATACCGACCAAGCATCCCGGCGTGAATATCGGTCGCCGGCACTACCCGTTGCACGGATCGTTTCAGAACGGCCCGAACTCCGGCAACGATGTATTCATCCCAATCGATTGGCTGATCGGCGGTGTCGCCTACGCCGGGCAGGGGTGGCGCATGCTGATGGAGTGTCTGGCTGCGGGACGCGCCATTTCGCTGCCGTCGTCGACCACCGGCAGCGCCAAGCTGGCGGTGCGTGCGACCGGCGCGTACAGCCGGGTGCGCAGTCAGTTCAACGTTCCGATCGGCAAGTTCGAAGGCGTCGAAGAAGCGCTCGCGCGCATGGGCGGCAATTTGTACGCGATGGAAGCGGCGCGTGTCACCACCGCCGGTGCTGTCGATCTGAAAGAAAAGCCGTCGGTCGTTTCCGCCATCGTGAAGTACCACTGCACGGAGCGCGCGCGCTCGGTCATCGACGACGCGATGGATGTGCATGGCGGGAAGGGTATCTGCATGGGGCCGAACAACTACCTCGCGCGATTCTACGAGCAGGTGCCGATCAGCATCACGGTCGAAGGCGCGAACATTCTGACGCGCAGTCTCATCGTGTTCGGTCAAGGCGCCATTCGCTGCCATCCGTATGTGCTGGAAGAAATCGCCGCGGGCCGCGAAACCGATCCGCAGATTGCATCGCGCCGCTTCGATGCTGCATTGTGGGGCCACATTTCGTTCGTGGTGACGAATGCAACGCGCTCGCTGTGGCTGTCGCTCACCGGCGCACGCTTGCTCGGCGCGCCCGGCGCACCGGCAACGCGCGTTTATCTGCGTCGCCTCACGCGTTTGTCCGCGGGGCTCGCGCTCGCATCGGACGTGGCAATGCTGGTTCTCGGCGGCGAGCTCAAGCGCCGCGAAAAGCTATCCGCGCGGCTGGGCGATGTGCTTAGCGCGCTGTATCTCGCATCGTGCTGCATCAAACATTGGCACGACGAAGGCAGTCAGCCGAGCGATTTGCCGCTCGTGCACTGGGCCGTGCAAGATGCGGAGCATCGCGCGCAGGAAGCCTTCTATGGGCTGCTGACGAATTTTCCGGTGCGCCCGGTGGCCTGGTTGCTGCGCTTGTTTCTGTTTCCATGGGGCCGCACGTTTCATGCGCCGCATGACCGGCTCGGCCATCAAGTCGCGCGCCTGTTGCTGGAAGACTCGGCCGCGCGCGATCGCTTGACCTCCGGCATGTTTATCCAGCGTATCGCGCAAGATCCGATCGGCCGTCTTGAGCTTGCGCTCGAGCAAGTTGTCGCCGCGGAAAAGATCGACGCCAAGATTCGCG
>JBDTMS010000114.1:0-8973 GCA_039934195.1 Betaproteobacteria bacterium | reverse complement strand
CGAACCTACGCGTGGATGCTGTTCGGCGCGGTCATGGTCGGCTGGCTGACGAAGCGACACGCTCACCGTGTGCACGCTGTCTAGCTAACGCGCACGCGCGCCTCAACCCGTACGCTGTGTGCTGCGGGCGGTTCGATCCGAGGCAGATCCATCCGCGACGCTCGCCGGTCAATCGAACCAGTCGCGCTCGACGCTGGTCACCTTGCCGCTCTTCGCGTCGATGTGCACCTCCCATTCCTTCATCTCGGCGTCGATGATTTCCACTTCGTAGTGATAGCCGCTGCGCCAGCTGCGCTCGAGATCGACGTCGATCACCGAGCCGGGCTTCGCGGCGAGCGCTTTTTCGCGCGCTTCGTCCGGACTGATGAACTTGCCGGCTTTGACGATGGCTTCCATCTTCGCCGCATCGTCATGATCGTCGTCATCGGCGAGTGCGGGCGCGACCGCGCCGCCACCCAGCGCGAGCAGCAGCGCGCCGCCGAACAATGCGGTTTTGAAATTCGTGTTCATGGCAATTTCCTTTTTCCAAAATTAGAGAAAACGATCAGCCCGGGATTTTCGTGGGATCGGGCAAGCGCACTTCGACGCGCATGCCGCCGAGCGTTGCTGAGCGGCCGAACGACAAGGTTCCGGCATAGCCTTCGACCATATCGCGCACGATCGCCAAGCCGAGCCCGCTGCCGGGCTTCGACTCGTCTGCGCGAAAGCCGCGGTCAGTAAGCACCGCGAGCGCTTCCGCAGCAGCTCCCGGTCCGTCGTCTTCGATCACGAAGCAAGCGCCATCGAGCGCGCTCACGCTCAGTTGCACCCGGCCTCGACTCCATTTGCACGCGTTGTCGAGCAAGTTGCCGAGCATCTCCAGCAGGTCTTCGCGATCGCCTTTGAACTGTGCCTCGGGCGCTACTTCCCAATCGATATGCAGCGATTTGTCCCGATAAATGGCTTGCAGCGTCTGCACTAGCTCGTCGATCTCGATTTGCAGATTCACGCGCTGTCCCGGCATTGCGCTGCCGGAGAGGCGCGCTCGCTTGAGCTCTCGCTCGACGATGGCGCGCATCTCCTCAGCGGATGCTTGCAGCGTCTGCCGAAGACTTGGATGCGCTGCCAGCTCCGGCGCTTGGGTCGCGTGACC
Source organism: Betaproteobacteria bacterium (assembly GCA_039934195.1). Lineage (GTDB taxonomy): Bacteria > Pseudomonadota > Gammaproteobacteria > Burkholderiales > SHXO01 > SHXO01. The sequence goes on along the minus strand of JBDTMS010000114.1, from coordinate 7,841 downwards.
CAGCACCGTGAGGCGTGTCTTCAGTGCGTGCGCCAGATTTGCCAATGCTTCGCGCGAGCGGCGCGAGCGGTCGATCATGCTATCGAGAAGGCGATTGAACTCAGCGATGAGCGGCGCGATTTCGGCCGGCCCTGCAGTCTCGATTCGGGCGAGCTCGCCGCGCTCCAGTCGCACCATGTTTTCGCGCACGACTTCGATTGGTCGCAAGCTGCGGCTGACAATAGCTCGCTGGACCAGCAATAACATACCGAGCACGAGCGCGGACACGGCGCCATAGAGCAACTGGAAGTTGCGCAATCCGGCGTTCAGCTCGCTCAAATCCTCACCCACGGCTATGGTCATCTCGCGTCCCTGTTTGCGATAAGCGCGCGCTTGCAGCAGCAACGGATGCTGCTCAGGACCAGTCATCTGCATATCCACTTTCCCACCGGCCACCAGCGTCGGCACGGTTAGCGTCGTATCCCATAACGAACGCGACGAAATGATTTGTTCGCCGCTGCGAACGGCGTAGTAGTAGCCCGAGAATGGCCGCTGATACACCGCGCTCACTCGAGCTGGATCGATCTGCAGCGTGCCTTGCGCATCGAGGTATGCGCCGGCTACCAGGCTCTCGGCATCGCGCTCCAGTCGCGCCAGCAGTTGGCTCGACGTCAGACGCTCTATCGCCAAACTCGCAACCGCCCACTGCAAACCAACCATGAGCACGCCGCTTAGCGCAAGGGCGAATGACAGGCGCGACTTGAGCGACCATCTCACGATTTCTCGCCGAACACATAACCGTGGCCGCGGCGCGTCTGAATCAAATCGCGGCCGAGCTTCTGTCGCAGCCGGTTGACATAGACTTCGATCACGTTGCTGTCCTTGTCGCCGTCGTAATCGTAGATATGCTCGCCGAGTTGCGTCTTCGACAACACTTGGCCGGGGTGCAGCATGAAGCAGCGGAGGAGACGAAACTCGATTCCGGTAAGGTCGATGATTTCTCCATCGGGACCAACCAGGCGCCGCGCATCTTCGTCGAGCGTGATGCCGGCAAACCTCAGAGGACCGGCCGATCCGCCGTGGCTGCGTTTCAGCACGGCGCCGATGCGCGCAATCAACTCTTCGAGTTGAAACGGTTTGCCGAGATAGTCATCCGCGCCGGCTTTGAGCCCTGCCACTTTTTCTTGCCAGCTGCCGCGAGCAGTAAGCACGACTACAGGTACCGAATGGCCGCGCCGGCGCCAGTTGGTTAGAACGTCCAGCCCAGGGCGGCCTGGCAAACCGAGATCCAACAACACGAGATCGTACGGCTCGCTCTCGCCGAGCATCTCGGCTTCGATACCGTCAGCAACGAGGTCAACCGCGTAGCCGCTGCGTTCGAGCGCAGTTTTCAGCTGCGGTCCAAGCTGTGCATCGTCTTCTACCAACATTACGCGCATGATCAGTCGTCGCGCTCGATCTTGATCAGCTCGCCGGTTTTCGCATCGAGCTTCACTTCCCACACCTGACCCGCCGCATCGAGGATCTCTACCTCGTAGACATAACGTCCCTTCTTGCTCTCCAGTTCGGCCTCGATTACCTGACCGGGCTTGGCTGCGCGAGCGCGTTGCAGAATTTTCTCCAGCGGCAGAATCTCGCCCGACTCGCGCAGCTTGCGAGCGATGAGGTGATCGCTGTCCGCGATTGCGGGCACCGGGACGAACATCGCACACAATGCGAATACCACGGATCGAACGAGATTGGTTTGGCTATGCGCGGAATGCGGCACGATCGACACCTGAATCGATTAACTGGTGCCGAGTATAGAGAATGCGACCTGAAAGGAAGCTGAATACGGTTCCAACTTGCAACGTCGAACGAGCGATCGACAGCACAGAGAAAATTTCTGAGGCGCTCGGCGCGCACCGCGACGATTCGCTCCAAAATCATAACTGGCTCACAAACCCAGCATCGGATATGGCGATCGGCGAGCGTACGCGCGCATTAGTGCATTTCCCTAGCCCCCAACCCCGAGCCCCCAGTCCCTGAAGTTCACGGCCACACCGGCACGCCGCTGCCGCCGTGTACGCGGTTGCGGCCTTCGCGCTTGGCCTGGTAGAGCGCGGCATCGGCCCGCAACAGGGTTTCTTTTAGATCTTCCGACTGCCGGTATTGCGCGATGCCAATCGATACGGTGATCGCAAATCCCTCGCGGAACGTCGGGAACACCATGCGCTCGGTCAAGCGGCGAATGCGCTCGGCGCAAAGGTTCGCGCCGTCGATGTTCGTGCGCGGCAAAACCACAAGAAACTCCTCGCCGCCATAGCGCCCGAACTGATCGATCGTGCGCAGGCTGTTCTTCGCTTCGAGTGCAAATTGCTTCAACACGACATCGCCCTGAAAGTGACCGAGGGTGTCGTTGACCTGCTTGAAGTGATCGATGTCCAGAATGCCGACCGAGAACTCCTCACCGCTGCGGATACTGCGGCTTCGTTCCATTTCCAACAGCTCGTTCAAGTGGCGGCGATTGAAGACGCCGGTCAATTCATCATGGCTCGCCATCTCCTGAATCGTTTTGAGCGACTGCCGCAGTTTGTCGCGCAACTTGCTGATGTAGCCACCGACCAGCGCAAACCAGATGAGCCCGAGTCCAAGCACCAGTCCTTGCAGAATCTCCATACGCAGATTGACGCGCTCCGGCTTGACGTGGACCACCAGAACGATCACGCCCGCATAGGTGATCAGGGCATAGCATCCGATACCTAAAAGCTGCCGCGTATTAAGCCGCAGCAGGCCGAACACAAACAGGATCAGGTAGAACAGCAGAATCAGCGCTCGCACCTGATCCGCAAGGTACACGGTGCACATGATGACCACCGTGGCGACAAGGATCTGCTCGACGGTCAGCGATGGGTCGTTGAAGTTGAGATTCAGGCCAGTTCTGAACAGCAGGTAGAAGGTCACGTTCGGTATCACGAACGGCAGCGCAAGATAAATCAACGTATAGCTATCTACCATGCCGAGGAAGTACGACAGGACCAGCACCAGGTAGCCGATCAGGTAGCTGCCGGCCGCCATCGCGAAGACGCGAACGCGTACCGATTGTTTAGGATCGAGCTGAGCCATCAACAAACGCACAGGCTCATGGCGAACGCCTTCGAATTTGGCTCGGCAAGCATTTTCGGCATTCTTAAGCGGAACATTGGGGCGAATTCGGCAATCGCGCTTTCAGGGCTGGCGGGTCATTTGCAATCGGTCTGTCCGGGCTTTCGCCGCAGGCGTCGGCGCCGCTACACATAACGGCTCGACAGCCATTAAACTGTTGCCCGTCGTCTTCCAGCGCGCGGCAGACACGATGACCGGACCGACCCTCCGGCCGCTGCATTTTGGCCAGCGGTCGATTCCGCACAAGCAAGGCGTGCGCAACGCGGCGATCGATGCAGACCGCGAGCTCCGGCGTTGTCGAGCGAAGCGACGTCTGGTTCCATCCACCCCAACTCTATGGCGAACGATCACATCATGAAGCAGCCCATCAAAGTTCTCTATGTCGACCCATCGCTCACGGGAGAGGTATCACCTGCATCGCTGGAACAGCAGGGGCGCGCCATTCGCCAAGCCGGCGGATCGCTGGTTCGCTACCAAGGCAGCAGCGCCGCCGATCTGGCGCAGGCGCTGCGCGACGTCGACGTTGCGATGGTCAAAGGCCACGCATTTGATTCGTCCGCATTCGCACACATGGGATTGCACGGCAGCTGCAAGGGGCTGGTTTCGTTCGGCCACGGATTCGATCACATCGACCTCGATGCGGCTACCCGTAACGGCGTCATCCTGGCCAACACAGCATCGTTCGGCACCGAGGAAGTGTCGAACCACACGATGATGCACTTTCTGATTTGCTCGAGAAAATTTGTTCTGCACGACAAGCTGGTGCGCAACGGCGAATGGACGCGCAAGCATCTCCCGCCGATGGGTCACATCGCCGGCCAGGTCTTCGGCATCGTCGGACTGGGCGACATCGGCCGCGCCGTCGCGCGCAAAGCCAAAGCGTTCGGTCTCGAGGTCATCGCCTACGATCCTTACGTCGCGTCATGGGATGCGCTCGAACACGGTGTCGAGATGGCGAGCTCGCTGAACGACCTGTGCCGGCGTTGCGACTATGTGAGCGTGCACATTTATCTCAACACGGAAACCCGCCATCTCATTAGCCACGCGCAGTTTGCCGTGATGAAGCCCTCAGCGTATGTGATTAACTGCGCGCGCGGCGGCGTGGTCGACGAAGCGGCGATGATCGAGGCGCTTCAACAGGGGCGCATCGCGGGCGCCGGACTCGACGTGTTCGAGCAAGAGCCGGTCGATCGCAACAATCCGTTGCTCAAAATGGATAACGTCTCGCTTACGAATCACTACGCGAGTTATTCCGAGGTTGCCTGGGAACGCGCGCAGACGCAGCTCGGCGAAGAGGCTGTGCGTATCGCTAACGGCATGTGGCCGATGTCGCTGATCAATCCCGATGTTCGTCATGCGATCCCGGCGAGGGCACCGGCGCGGTCTTGGGAAGTCTACTCGCGCGAGCTTACCGCCACAGTGCATCGCTGACCCGACATAACCGCACACGGTAGCTTACGGGCTCAAGCATCGCGGCGATGCAGGCACGTGCCTCCACTTTGCACGCGATGCGTGCTTCGAGATATTTTCGGGCCCTTGCATCGTTATCCGCGGTGCGGCTAACGAGACGGGTCCGGCATTGAAGCGAGGGCCGGATTGCCCGTACCCTCGCAAGATCGAGGTCACGCCGATGCGGCTTACGGTAGGTTCGGACAATTTCTGTCCGGGCTGACGGAAGCGTTGCCTCTTCGCGAAATCCGCGCAACGTCGAGGCACGCTCATCGCAACGTGATATCGAACTCCGGCGTTCTACCAAGACCCGAACGATGTCTCGCGCTCAAGGCTCAGTGACAGCATAAATCTGCGCTGAAATCTCGCTCGACAAGTTGACAATAGCAGCGCGGTGGAAGTTAATTAGAATTCTTCGGCCATATTCACTGCGAATAAACCTACACGGGCGTTTAGGCTTCGCGCGGTATAGGTTGGCCAGAAGGTTGCCGCGATGCGCTGTCGGATTCACACCGCAGGCGGCAGTAATGCGGATCACAATTAGATCAAAAATAGGAGATCGTCGATGATCCCGCCTTCGTACGTAACCGCTCACACTAATCAAACGGTTGCTCAAGTGCTTCTGCTGTACCTGGGCCTTGAGGGCGTGGATAAAGTTTTTGGAATTCCCGGGGGTGGTCTGTTCAATCTATTGGTGGAATTCAAAAACCAGCGGAGCAAGTTCGATTATGTGATCTGCCGTCATGAGACCGGCGCGGCGTACATCGCGGACGGCTACTATCGCGCGACCGGCAAGCTCGGTGTGGTGATGGTGACGTCGGGCCCAGGCGCGACCAACGCGCTTACCGGTGCCATGAACGCGCAGAACGATGGCAGCGGGTTGTTGCTGATTACCGGCGAGGTTGCCGAGCAATACTTCGGGAAAGGTTTTCTCCAGGAGGGACTCGACGCCGATCTCGACGTACACGCAATCTACAAAGCGGCCGCTTGCTATAGCGCGGAGCTCACCGACCAGTCCGAAACGCAGACGCTGATCGAGCAGGCGTTGCGCGACGCGCTAAGCATTCCGCGGGGCATGGCGCACATCAGCGTGCCCAACAATGTTTCCACCGAGATTGTGACTACGCCCCTGCCGGCGCCCAGTCCGCCCAGCCCGACGATCAACATACCGAAGAGTCCAGCGAACTACCGCGCGACGCCGAGTGGTGTGGACCGCAGCCAGGTGCGCCTCGCGATCGGGCAACTGCTGGCATGCAAGCGGCCGCTCATCTTCCTGGGTAGCGGTTGCCGCGAAGCGCTGCGCGACAACTCCACCTTGGAGTCGCTGGTCATTTTCGCCGAGCGCTACGCAATTCCGGTGATGACCACCCCGGATGGCAAAGGCGTCTTTCCGGAATCGCACGCGCTGTCGTTGCGCGTTTACGGCTTCGCAAGCAACACCTGGGCACCGATGTGGATGACGCAGCAGCCGACGCCCTACGATGGCCTGCTCGTTCTGGGGACCAGTTTACGTGGGCTCTCGAGCAACAATTGGAATCCCATGCTGTTGCCGGCGGACAGCGGTCCCTTCATCCAAGTCGATCTCGACCAGCATGCGATCGGCCGTTCCATGCCGGTCACGCTAGGCATTGTCGGCGAAGTCGGCGCGTTTTTGCGCGAGGCGGTGGAACTGCTCCCGGAATTTCCGCCGAACGCCGCTGACGTGCAGTTGCGCCGAGCCGAAGTAGCCGCCATCAAGCAGAGCTCGCCGTACTACAGTCAGCAGCAATACGAATCGAGCGCATCTCCGATCGAACCGGCGGCCATCGTGCGTGTGCTGCAAAAGTCGCTGCCGCGAGATTCGCTGATCTTCCTCGATTGCGCAAATTGCGTCGGCTGGGGCATTCATTACTTCACCGTCGATCCTCCGCAGGAGATGCACAGCTCGCTGGCGATGGGCCCGATGGGCTTCGGAGTCGGCGCCGTGATCGGCGCTAAGATCGGCCGTCCCGACAAGACGTGCATTGCGCTGGTCGGCGACGGCGCGTTCATGATGCATGGCTGCGAAGTATCCACTGCGCAGGCAAACAATGTCGGCGCGATATGGATCGTCCTGGAAGATAACGACCTGCACATGGTCAGCCAGGGCATGCAGTATTTGTTTCCCGATGCCGATGGTGTTTGGAACCAACTCTACCGACTAGGCACGCCTGACTTGGCGGAGTTCGCTCACGGACTTGGCGCCGATGCCTATCGCATCAGCAGCCCGGAGGAGCTCCAGAGCCTGTTGCCGAAGGTGCTCGAGCGTGCGGACCACGACAAGAAACCGCAAGTGATTGTGGCGAAGATCAACCAGACGAGCCTCGATCCGTACTTCCCGCCGAAGAAGGCCGAGTAGCGCAAGGCCGACGACCAACGAGGAGACCGGAAATGGGCAACGGCAAAGTAGTGTCGTCGAATCGAATCGATCAGTGCGACATCGCCATCGTCGGCGGCGGCGTGTCGGGCATCTACTGCGGCTGGCGCCTCGCCACGGCGAACCTGGACGCATCCGAGCGCTTGCGGAGTTGGGCGCGGCCTGCGGGCAAGCTCAAGATTGCCGTATTCGAAGGCAGCGATCGCATCGGCGGCCGCTTGCTTTCGGCACGTCCACCCGGCTTTTCCGACAGCACCACTTGCGAGATCGGCGGCATGCGCTACGTCTCGTCGCAGACCCTGGTGCGCAGCCTGGTGGAAAATGAGCTCGCGCTGCCGAGCTACCAGCAGGTGATCTATCAGCCGAATAACATCCTCCACCTGCGCGGCAAACACTTGCGTTTTTCACAAGCCACGGATGCGGCCGCGCTACCGTACGATCTGGATTGGGCCGAGGCGCAATACATTCTGAAGAACGATCCCAGCAGCTTGATGACCTGGGCGGTGGCGAAGCTGCTGCCGGGTGTGTTGCAGTTCACCGGCGACGCGCTGCATAAGTATCTGCAAAATGCAGAGGTCGATGGGACGCCGTTGTACCAGCACGGCTTCTGGAATCTGGTCGCGCGCGCGTTGTCGCCCGACGCCTATGAGCTGGCGCGCTCGATGGTCGGTTATGACTGCCTCGGCTCCAACGCCAACGCGGTCGACCTGATTTCCGAGTACCTCGATTTCACGCCCGGCGTTCAGTTCCACAACTTGAAGCATGGCTATGAAACCGTTCCGTGGACGTTGCAAAAGAAGTTTCAGGATGCGGGCGGTAAGGTCGAGCATGACAGCTGGTTGACCGGGTTCGAGCAGACGACGCTCGACGATGG
>JBDTMS010000113.1:0-9063 GCA_039934195.1 Betaproteobacteria bacterium | reverse complement strand
GACCGCACTGAAGGCGCGCGATCGGATGAAATCATCGAGCGCGTGCAAGCATTTCTCGAGGGACATTGGGTGGTCAGCGCAGCCGACATCGCTGCGAAAATGGAGATGGATGAAGCGGCGCTGCTGCGCCACTTAACCAGTCAGCAGCGCGTAGTAGGCGTTCTGACCGGACCGCCGTCAGTGCTCTTCATCCGGCCCGAAGGCTTGCGGCCCGAGTAGTCCGAACAAAGACTCAGGGACATTTCCATGCCGCGCGTCTTGTCGGTGTCTGAAGTTCGCAAGCAACTGTACTGGGCTGCCGGCGGTCCGGGAAGTGCGGGCGAAGGTGAGCCGACGGTGGCGCTTTTGGGCACATTGTTTCATCAGCTCTTCGGGCAGCTCACGGGCGCCGATTCGCGCGTCAATCTGATCGCACCTTTGCAACTCGCCGACGCAACGTTGGAATCCTGGCAGCAGGCACTGACGATGCATGCGTACCATACATTCGTTGCATCGGCGCTCAGTGCGCATCAAGCCAATCTGCAGATCCGCGGGGCAGAGGTGATGCGTTATTGGACCGCCGTGAAGGCGCTGTGCGACTGGATCGCTGCTGTTTTGTTCGAGCAGCGCGAGCACGGGTCGTTGGAAAGCAATCGCACGCGGATATTCGAGGCAGCGGAGCATGACGTCTCTGCCAAGTTGAGCGACCCGTCATGGAGCGACAGCGTGGTGCTGCAAGGACGAGCCGATTCGATCGTCGCACAACGAGGCACGGCGCAGCGTTGTGTGGTGGAGCTCAAGCTCGGCAGGAGTGCGCCGGAGGCCGACCTTCTACAGGCGTGTCTCTACCACTTGCTGCTTGCGGCCGACGGCCGGAAAAATACGTCGCATCTTGCGCTGATGGCGTTTGAACCTGAACGACGCGAGCATTTGTTCAACACCGGCGAGCTCGCTGACGCGCAGGCGAAGCTGAAGGCGCTCGTATGGCGGCTCGCCGGCGGCGACGCAGTGGACGTCGGCGCCGGAAAGCCGGAGCTTGTGCTCGCGGCAAAACCGAAAAATGTACGAGAGCGAATCGATACTGATTTGACGGCCCTCGGGAAAAAACTCGAAAGCGCATTCGCTGAGTTCGGCGCACCGATCGATCTGGAAGGCGCGCCGATCCCAGGTCCGACGTTTATCCGATTTCTTGCCAAGCCGCGTCGCGGGGTTACCGTCAAGACGCTAACGCGGCTCGGCGAAAGCGTATGGATGCGTCTGGGGACTTCGCAGCCTCCGCATATCGCCCTGGAACGGGGTCGTGTCACGATCGATGTCGAGCAGCCGAACAGGCAGAGCGTCGAGTTCGCAACCTGGACGCATGCGTTGCCCAAACGCGATGCGATCGGGGTGAGCCGCTTCGCAGTCGGCGTCACCGTCGACGGGAAGCTGCATTTCGCGGAGCTTGCCAGTCCCGAAAGCGCGCATTTTCTGATTGCGGGTACCAGCGGCAGCGGCAAGAGCGAATGGCTGCGTTCGACACTCGCGTCGCTGCTGACGTCGAATACGACCAGCACACTGAAACTTGCGCTAATCGATCCGAAGCGAAGCGCTTTCGGCGCGTTCATTTCGAGTCCGTACCTCTGGCGGCCATTGGTGTACTCGGACGGCGTCGAGGAATTACTCGGTGGTTTAGTTGAAGAAATGGAGCGCCGTTACGAAGCGCTCAGCCGCGCTCGGGTCGACAATCTCGCCGACTACAACGCGGCGCAATCGCCTTCGATTCCGAGGATCGTATGTGTGTGCGACGAATACGCAGATTTACTTCTCGCGGATAAAAAACGACGCGAAACCATAGAAAATCAGATCGCGCGATTGGGATCGAAAGCGCGTGCCGCGGGAATTCACTTGATGTTCGCGACGCAGCGCCCGAGCAGAGATATCGTGAAGGGTGTTATCGACGCAAACTTCAGCGGCCGGGTGGCATTGAAAGTGGTGCGGCCCATCGAGTCTCGCATCATCCTCGACGCGAGCGGCGCCGAAACGCTGCTTGGCCGCGGCGACTTGCTCTACAAAGATATCGGCAGTCCGGTCAGGTTACAGGGACTGTACGTCACAAGGGACGAGCTCGACGCTTTGGTTCGGTAGCGCGATGTTGCCCGCTTCGGCGCCGAATCTCATGCCAAGCGATCCACGCTCTAGCGCTATACTGATCGCGTTAACTTTGAACTGGATTCGCCATGGGTAATGTCACCACTCCCGAGACGTTAGCGCTTCGCTGGGCGGACGTCATGCGTGATCCGGCGCTCACTGACCTCCCTTATAAGATAGAACTAAATGCATGGGGAAAGATTGAGATGAGTCCGGCCAATAACCGTCACGCTCTACTGCAGGCGCATATTGCCGCGGAGTTTGCCAGGCAACTTACTACGGGACGTCCTTTGACTGAGTGCTCTGTCCTCACCGAAATCGGCGTGCGCGTTCCAGACGTAGCGTGGGCTTCTGCAGAATTCCTCGATGCGCACGGCGCCACGACACCGTTTCCGCGTGCACCTGAGATTTGCGTGGAAATTACATCACCATCGAACACCGACGATGAGATCCGCGAAAAGACTCGCGCTTATCTTGCGGCCGGTTCGCGCGAAGTTTGGATCGTGAGCGAAAAAGGGACCATTGAATACCACGATCAAAACGGCAATCAGCCACGAAGCGCGTTCAACGTGCAAGTCGCACTTCCGTAATTTACTAAGCAAGCCCGGTAAAGAAGTCTGCAGCGAGACATTAACTGCCTATGCTTGAGGGTGCTGAGGCCCGCGTCACGATCGGCAATACGTCGACGGTTTATTAGCAGCGAAAAGTTCTGCATGTACCGCGCACGCCGACATGTCGTATTACATGCGATAGCCCCTCGCGCCTGATGAAACGCTCTGCCTCCAGATAGCCGTTCATGCGGCCCGGCGTCGCCTTTTGCAATCGTACTTACAGTCGTAGTCGATCTTGCCGAAGTCGTTGAGAATCGCTCGCTGCTCCAGCCGCTTTATATACTCCTCGAGCGCGCATCTGATAGCGTCGCGCTTCGTCCGGTGTCCGCCAAGTCGTCGCGCAGTTTCGATCAATGTCTCGTCTAGGTTGAAATCGGTCCCCATAGCACTACCTCCAATTCGGTCGTCCGTACTCTTACATTCTAGCGAGCCAGAAGCGGCCGGCGATTCGCCTGCTACGCAAGCTCACCCCGCTTTCCGCTACCCTACGGCATCCGAGACCAAAATCTGGAGCCCGCCATGGAATACCGAACTCTTCCCGGCACCGAAATGAAGGTGTCCACCGTCTGCCTCGGCACGATGACCTGGGGGCAGCAAAACAGCGAAGCTGAGGCGCACGAGCAACTCGATTACGCGATTGCGCAGGGAATCAATTTCATCGATACCGCGGAGATGTATCCGGTGCCGCCGAACGCGCAGACGCAAGGCCGCACCGAAAAACATCTCGGCACTTGGCTCGCAAAGCAGAAGCGCGATCGCTTGTACATCGCCACGAAGGTCGCAGGGCCTGGCCGCCGCGATTGGATTCGCGAAGGACGCACGGATATTACAAGAGGCGTAATCGGTGAAGCGATCGAGACCAGTCTCGCGCGGCTGCAGACCGACTACATCGACTTGTATCAGATCCATTGGCCGCAAAGAAATGTGCCGATGTTCGGCGGCACGGAGTTCGATCCGTCGAAGCCGGAAGGCGGTCCTTCGATTCACGAGCAAGTCGAAGGCATGGCCGCGCTGATCAAAGCCGGCAAGATTCGCCACTATGGTTTGTCGAACGAGACTGCGTGGGGCGTTTGCCAATTTCGGCATGCCGCGAAGGAGCTCGGTGTACCAGGACCGGTGACGATCCAAAACAGCTACAGCTTGGTTTCGCGCAACGTCGACAACGATCTCGCCGAGACGCTTCATCGCGAGCAGATGTCGCTGCTCGCGTACAGCCCGCTCGCAGCCGGAATTCTTTCCGGAAAATATCTAGGCGGCGCGACGCCGGCCGGCGCGCGCTTCACGTTGTTCGATTCGCTCGGCGTTCGTTTCCGCAAACCGATGGTGACCGAGGCAGTCGAGGCGTATGCGACGCTCGCGAAGAAACGCGGCATGACGTTAGTGCAGCTCGCGCTCGGATACGTAGCGAGCCGCTGGTATCTGGGCTCGTCGATTATCGGGGCGACCTCGATGTCGCAGCTCAAGGAAGACATTGCTGCAGCCGAAACACCGCTCGATGCGGAAACGCTGGAAGAAGTTCGCCGGATTCAGTTGCGCTATCCGAATCCGGCGGCGTGAGCTGCGGAAAACGATTACGCGCGATCCATACGTTCCTGGCCGCGACGATTGCTCGGGGCCACGCCCGACATCGATCGTAGTCAGTTACAACTCTTTATGGGTCGGATCGCGCCCACTATTGTAGGTACGCGAGATCGCTTGCTTGCCGTCCGTCCCGCTATGATCGTCGAGACGCAAAGTGTGCATAGCCGGAACGACGCGGTCGATCACCCTTTGAATTCGGTTATCGATGTAGCCGGCAGAACCTCGACGCGGTCGGCGAGCGAATACCGTTTTGTCCCCGGATAGAGAACATACAAGGCATCGAGGCGTAGGTCCGCCATCGCGATTCGCATCGACGGGGTTAGCGCCGGTGCGTCGGCGCGCTTGAATTCCACGCCGATTCGCCGGGTGCCCTTGAGCATGAGCAGATCGAGCTCCGCGCCTTGATGCGTGGCCCAAAAGTAAGCTTGATCGGGCCGCGCAGCCTTCAGCACCTCTTCGAGGAGAAATCCTTCCCATGACGCGCCGGCCTTAGGATGCGCAAGCAGAGAATTTAGCGTCCCGAGGTTGAATAGCGCATGCAGTAACCCGCTGTCTCGGACATACACTTTGGGCGATTTTACTTGGCGCTTGCCGAGATTCTCGACCCAAGGTTGGACCTGGCGAACGAGGTCGGCGTCAGTCAAGAAGTCGAGGTAGCGCCGGACCGTGGGTTCGGATACACCGAGTGCACGTGCAGGCTCGGCCGAGTTCCACACCTGGCCATGATAGTGCGCAACCATCGACCAGAAGCGCCTCACGGTAACCGAAGGGGCGCCAAGACCCAGCGCCGGTAGATCGCGTTCGACGGTCAAGCGTATGAAGTTCTCGCGCCAGGCGAGACTATCGACATCATTCTCGGCAAGAAATGCCGGCGGAAAACTTCCGCGGCTCCACAGGGTTTCCAACTGCGTTGCGCCCACCTCGCGCAATGCAAAGCCGGGCGTGTCGATGATTTCCAGTCGACCTGCTAACGATTCACTCGACTGCTTGAGCAACGCGGGTGACGCGCTGCCAAGAATCAGGAACCTCGCTGGACGCGCCGCTCTGTCTAGAAGCACGCGCAGTGCGGGGAAGAGCTCCGCACGACGCTGCACTTCGTCGATTACGATTAAGCCGCGCAGCGGCGCCAACGTCGCCATCGGCTCAGCTAGGCGCGCCAGGTCTAGCGGGTTCTCAAGATCGAAGTAATTGGGCGAATCGACCTGCAGAAATTGCCGTGCCAATGTCGTTTTGCCGACCTGCCTCGGTCCGAGAAGCGCTACCGCGGGGCTGCGTCGAAGCGCGGTTTGCAGGGCGCCAGATAGCTGGTGACGGCGAATATTTGAGCGCATGGATGAAAGCGTACCATGAAATCCTAATATGGGATGTTAGATTTTCATGGCTGCAACTAGGCCAAATAGCCTGCCGTGGACTCGAACCAGAATTCTCGTCTTATCGTGGCTACGCTTGGTTTCTTGCCGGCGAGTCTGCAAACGCCTCTGGCCTACGAGAGACCAGCGGAAACGTCAGTAGCACATCGCCGCCATTAAGCGCGCGGCAGGGGAGCAGGCATTTGCGATCCCTTATTCGTTTGCTACACTAGGCGTTCGTCAACTTTGAAAGGAGGTGATCCCGTGAGAGACAACCAACGCAGCACCGGTCGGCAGAACTCTGAAATTGGATCTACCGCCAGCTTTAGGAGTTCGACTGGTATCTAGGCCGGACTGTGAAGTACAGCGCCCCGTTCGCGAAAGCTAACGGGGCGTTTCAATTGTGGCGTCCCATTTGCGCAGCGCCTCAACTCACCTGCACTTTGGCGCAACGAAGATCCGGTCCGGGACGGCGCCGCGTAAGTTAAGTTCAGCGAGAGTTAAGTTCGTGCGGTTAAGTTCAAGGAATCGGCGCTTTTGCCGTTGCATAGCGGATGAAAAGAAAGCGCCTGCTGCCTCTCGGTATCAAGAATCCCATCAAAACAGAGCTTCCGGCGCTCATCGCGCTGGAGGCGATCGGCAAACCGTGGTTTGGTGAAACACAGCAATCCGACCTGTTGGCGCTCGCTCTGGTGTCGCAAGTGCTCGCCGTCGACGGCAGCTACATTCACATCATTGCCGGCGAGCTCATCGCGGCGCTCGAGGTTGGCGAGTTGAAGATCGACGAGATCCGTCCGATGGTCAACGACATCACTGCTTGGCTTGCAGTGCAAGACAATGCGCGCTTGGATAACGCCATCGAAACGCTGCTGAAACCGCAGCCTCGGCGCGCCGATTGAGCACAACGCTCCGGAAAGTCGAAATCCTCGTTGAGGCGAGTGTCCGGTAAGGTCGGATCCTCAGTAAGTCGAATCCCCTGCACGTCGGCTCCTCATCAATCGCACCCCAGCAAGTCGAATCTCCAGCAAGTCGAATCCCCAGTAAGCCGAACATTCAGCAAGGCCAGTCTCCAGTACCGATGTCGGCGCACGCCGCGCAGCCGGACCGGCGACACGCGGCCTCATCTCGCTCCACGCGTCTCTCCTTCGCGACGCGCGACCGCGCGAAACCATTCGCAGCAACGTAATGATTGACGGTTGCGTAACCGTTGCTGTGTCTCGCGCGCAGCAGCGCATACAGTGCGCTCGCACGCCAGTGTTTTCTCTAGTCGATACTGGGTCGGCGCCGAACCCATCGACGCTCCCGACGTTTACCCTGTAAGCGAGAAAGATTGGCAGCAACATATCCATGACAGCGGTGTGCTGTCGCCAATCAACGATATCGAGACCGCCATGCCCAATCGCAAGGATCTGCCGCCCGAGCTGCAAGAAAACTTGCGGCGTCTGCAGCGGCTTCACCTGGCGTTACGCCGCCCGACTCATCAGTTATCGCGCATGTGGTGTATCGCTGCGCACGCAAATGGCGTCTTAGGGATGTGGTTGGTGCTGCGCGTGCTGCAGGCATACTTCAGGCAATCGTTCGATGCGTGGGCTTTGTTCGAAACGCTGGCGGCCACTGTCGAGTTGGGCTTTGCTAGCTTTGCTCTCCGATACCGAGGCGAGTAGATGAACGTAGACGCCAACATCGAACTGGATGTCGAGCCGCTCATCGTCGCGCGAATGTGCCGCGCGTGCTACACCTACGGCAAAGTCACTGTCGTAGATGGGAAGTGGATGTGTCCCAATTGCAAGGGCGTCAAAGCCTACCAGGTACGCTACGGCAAGGGTCCGCACATGAAAGGCCGGCGGCCCTCGCACGACCCGATCTGACACCCCGCAGTGAAGCTAAGGAAGCTCTGAACAAGTCTTGCAACGCGCGTTGCATCAGGTGCGGATGGATGGAGGCATCGCGCCGAAGCCAAGGTAGGCACCTTGGCGAGGAGCGTGACGATGCAGACGCGGCACCTGACGCAACCCAATATTCGGTCGTCTTTATTGAATGACCGGAATCGCACACCCAAGACTTGTTCAGAGCTTCCTTAACCCAGCGATCGGCTATCGCGGCGCTTTGCAGGTCGGCTTCAGCGCGTTGGCCACATCAACGCCAGTTGCCATCAGCCTGACAAGTGAGGTTTCCAAGCCGTGTTCCGGTGGGATACCGATGTCCCGAGTAGATGCAATCCGCATAGGCCGCCGCCGACATGCCAAGAACGCCGACGAGCGCGAGTAGAACACTGAGTTTTTTCATACTTGCCTCCATGCTATTGAGACTTCGCGTTGCATCCTCATCCCGACGCCGCTCAAGTGCCGCCCGACGGTAACTGGAGCTTCTCGCGAAGCTGGCGATAATTGGTCGGGCGCTCGCGGGCCGGAAAGTAGTCTTTAGGAAACCAAAGTAGGCCCAGCTTTACCGTGTTGCGGCCCTGCGCCTTGTCGTAGCAAACCTGGTCTACAAAGACTGAATAGCGAGAACCGGTTGCCAGTAGCGTGTTGTCCGTTAGCGGGAAATCGAACCAGGTCGTCTGAAACTCGACTACCGCCGGCCCATAAGTGCCGGCGCTCGCATCGCTGGGGTCGTCGCGCCTCTTCTCACCGCAGTTATCGGCAGCGCCTACTTCTTGGCGTTTCAGATTCGCCTGTTCTTCCGGCGTAAGGTCGAGGCGCGGAAGGCGTTTAATCTGCACCGTAAACGCCTCGCGCTTCCAATCGGGTTCGTTGGTGACGACGACCGAAATGGCGCTCTTACCATCCGGCGCATTTTCGATCGCAGGTTCGGCAACGCACACGTTCTGTCCTTCCTCCGGCGCGACGTCGCATGGTTTGCGCGAACCTCCGGCGTCCGATGCTCGCGGTCCAGAAAAGCGCACACCGATATAGCGAACCTTGCCTTCCTCCGACGCCTGCTCGGCCAAGGCGGAAGGCCAGGGCCACGAGCCCCACGCGCCCCACGACGCCCAAGCCACCTTCGACTGGCGGCCTGATTCGTCGCGCACGAGCATCGCAACCTGCCGCGCGCGCACACGGCGCGCCACAGAGCGCAACTCCTCGCGGCGGAGCGCGACGCGATTTGCATGAGCCGCAGTGATGCGGCTGTGGGTCTTATCCAGCAGCGCGTCGTCGACTTCCTGCAATAGCGGTTTCAACTCGATGTGCTCGTGAAAATTGAGCGCTAAAAGCTCCGAGAAGACAGCCCTGCGCTCCGGTTCCACCGGATCATCGTTGCGCAGTAGCTTGTCTGTGATCGCCTTGAACATCTCCGCCCGGATCTGCGTGTCCGAGTGCTCGCGCTGCGAGAGCATCTGCGATACGGTCATCGAGCTTTGAAAACTTTGCGCCACGAGTAAGGCTTCCGCATTGGTTTTCAAGAAATCATCT
>JBDTMS010000112.1:0-9120 GCA_039934195.1 Betaproteobacteria bacterium | reverse complement strand
TTCAGCCTCACGCCCCAGGACGGTAAGTATTTCGTCGACGCGGGCAACGGCACCAACGCACTGCTCAAAACATTGCCGCGATTGGGTCGGGGCCTCGACTACGCGATCGACATCAATAACCACGGCGTCGTGGTCGGCAGATCAGGCGTCTGCGCCGGCCTATTCGATGTTCACGCGGCGCTCTGGCAAAACGGCAAGATCAGCGATCTGAACGATCTGGTCGCTCCGCAGGCGGAGGTGACCCTGACGAGCGCAGAAAGCATCAACGACGGGGGAGAAATCGTCGGCCGGGCCATGACCGCCGTGGGCAAACGAGCATTCCTGTTGCGTCCGATCGTTCCGCCGGCACCCCCCATCGCCGCGGCGCCGGCGGCCCAAGCGAATTCGATCATGCTCAACTGGCAGGATCGCAGCCGCAACGAATGGGGCTTCGAGATTGAGCGTCGCATCGGAATCGATCCGGCAACGGCCGGCCCTGAGGACGGCTGGTCACCCTTGATCACCGTCGGCCCGAACGTCGTGACGTTTATCGATTCGAGTTTGCTGCCGAACACGACCTACCAATATCGCATCCGCGCTTTCAACGACAACGGCAGCTCAGGCTATCAAGTGTCGCAGGCGGTTCAGACGCGGCAGAATCGATTGCCGATCGCAGCCGCGGACAGCTATTCGATAAGCGAGGACAAAGTGCTGAATATCTCCGGGGCGAAGGGTCTGCTCGTCAACGACCGGGACCCGGACGGCGACGTGCTTGTGGTCGCGCAGATTCGATCCGGACCTGAGCACGGAGAGATCCAGTGGTCCGCCGACGGCTCGTTCACCTACACGCCGCAACACAACTATGCAGGCAGCGATCGTTTCGAGTATGTCGTGCGCGATGCCGCCGGCGGGCAATCCAGTGCGACGGTAACGCTGAAGGTCACCAACAAGTCGGATCGCCCGCACGCACATCATGATTCATATCGCACCGTCAAGAACACGAAGCTCTGCATCAAGTCACCCGGCGTGCTGAGCAACGCCGCGGATGCAGACCGCGACAAGCTGCACGCGGTCCTGCACAAGGGTCCGCATCACGGCAGTCTCGATCTGGATAAAAACGGGTCGTTCTGCTACCGGCCGCACGACGGATTCCACGGCGAAGATCACTTCACGTACTACGCCGTCGACAAGAGCTCGAGGAAGGACGACGCCAAGGTCACGATCCATGTAGACAAGCATCGGGACTGACGAAGAAAATAAAACCGAAAAGAAGACGCAAAACGCGCGAAAGAACGCAAAGACGTAAAAGATTCAATTGAGTCTGGCGGTATCGTCGGCCCGAAATCCGGACACATTCGGCATTCTTTTGCGCGCTTTAGGTTCCTTTCGCGTCTTTGCGTTTTCAGTTCGGTTCGATTCGTTCGAAGTCACGCGGCCCCCACAGTGGCGGCCGCGCTTTTCCGCTTCAGTCTCGGCACCTAAGAAATTGAAACGCCATTTCCGGCAGGGCGCTGTATCGCGGTGGCGTTGGGCGGTCAATTGCGTGGGATTGTTGGTGAATAGTTGCCATGCGGCGAGATTTTCCGAGCCGTCAATCGGCTTCAAGCGCCCCATATCGCGGAGGTTTTGCCGCTTGCGCGAATGCCGGCCGACGGGATCGTCGGCTCGGGGCCAAGCGCGTGATCGGCGGGTGCTCGGTTACCTGCTGCGCGGGCCTGGCCACGATCGCCGCGCGCAGCTTGGCGTGGGGTGCGAGCACGCCATCGAAGCGAATCACATGCAACTGCGGATCGCGTGACCAGTGCAACTCAAGCGCTGCATGAATTCCAGCGGCGATATCACGATATGGGTGGTGCCGTCACGGTAGAGCGCCTTTCATGGGGCCGAATTCTGCCGCAGCCTCGCTTGTTGTTCGCCCGCGAAGGAAGGGATCGCAATCGCGATAAAAGTGGACAGCCCGACGAGCACTACGGGTTGATCAAATCGAACCGTGGTGCTCAGCCGAATCGCTTTCTAACCAAACCGCACTCGGCACTCGCACGCTCGAGCATCAGCCATACGTAGTCCATATAGCTGCGAGCTACGAGCAGTTCGTAAACAGGCGCCTCATCGGTCTGCCACAGCCACACGGAAGCCTTGAAGAAGTGCGAACCGGCGCACGCACCCCGCTCGAAGGCGCGTGGGTGCAGATCGAGTGGGCACCCCTGAGCGAGCACGTCGCGTACGGGCGTGCCGCTCAAGTGAAGGACGGTGTACCCACTGCTGGCTTCGGTGACCGCGTGGTGCAAGCCGCTCATCGCTTCGCGCAGTCGAGACGCCATCGCCTCAGCGTGGCCCTGAGGTCCGATGATGAACCAATCATCAGGCCCAACCCACACGACGCGCACGGCGCTGTTTTCGCTCGTGGTGCAAGGTTTCAGCGGCAGCGCGACGCCCAATGCACTTGCCGCACGTTGACGGAACGCCACCTCTTCGGCATTACCGCGCAGGTTGACGATGGACAGATCCTCGCGCCAACCTGCCACCAGGCCGTCGGTCGTCAGGGCACTGGTTGTATCGCGCGGCCGAACCACAGTGTCGATCTCGCGTTGGCCAACCTCACGCATTTTGACGCTCTGACGTTGGATCGAAGAAGACGGGGTTGGCGATGATGGCGGGGATCGTACCGCGACCGCGCATGAAGACATGCACACGTTCGCCCATGCGTTGCGTACCGCCCCTCACCAGTGCGAGCGCGATCGATCGGCCCAGAGTAGGACTATGGTAACTGGAGGTCACATGGCCCGCGGAGCGCGCGGGAAGAGTCGGCGTCGGCTCGTCCACAATCTGCGCTCCTTCGTCGAGCACGATCTGCGCGTCTTCGGTTAGCAGTCCGACGAATTGCTTGCGGCCCGACTGTGCGGTGTCGCTGCGAGAGAGAGAGCGCTTACCGATGCAATCTTTGGTCTTGGAGACCATCGCAGCCATTCCCAAGTCGACCGGCGTGACCGAGCCATCAGTGTCCTGACCGACGATGATGTAACCCTTCTCGGCACGCAGTACGTGCATGGTCTCTGTGCCATAGGGCGTGATGCCAAACGGCCGGCCCGCCGCGTGGATCGCCTCCCACACCTGTAGGCCGTCCGCGGCCGGTACGTTAACCTCGTAGCTGCGCTCTCCGGAGAAGCTGATGCGCATGATGCGGGCCTTGACGCCGGCCACCGTGCCCTCACGATATGACATGTGCGGGAAGTCGTCGAAGTCGACGTCCGTGCACAATTTCTTCAGCACATCACGGCTGTTCGGCCCTGCGATGGCGGTGGTGGCCCAGTGGTCGGTGACCGTCGTGAGATACACCTTCAGCTCAGGCCATTCCGTCTGCAGCCAACGCTCGAGCCAGGCCAACACGCGCGCCGCACCTCCCGTGGTCGTGTGCATGAGGAAATGGTTGTCCTCCAGGCGCACGGTGACGCCGTCGTCGAAAACCATGCCGTTCTCATCCAGCATCAGCCCGTAGCGGCACTTGCCTACTTCCAGCTTGGACCAGGTGTTGCAGTAGACCCAGTTCAATAGGATGACGGCATCGGGGCCCTGGATGTCGATCTTGCCCAGCGTCGAGGCATCGAGCGTTCCGACGCCTGTCCGCACCGCCGACACTTCTCGTTTCACCGCGGCATGCAGGTCCTCGCCTGCTTTGGCGTAATACCAGGGCCGCTTCCAGTGCCCCACATCCTCGAAAAGAGCCCCATGCTCCACGTGCCACGAATGCATAGCTGTCGTTCGCACTGGCTCGAAGCCCTCGCCTAGCTCTAGTCCGGCCACGGCACCGAAAGTCACGGGCGTGTAGTTGGGACGGAACGTGGTGGTGCCCACTTCCCCGATAGACTTTCCCAGCGCCTGCGCGACAATGCCCATGCCATTGATGTTGCCTGTCTTGCCCTGGTCCGTGCCTAATCCCATCGCGGTGTAACGCTTGACATGCTCGATGGATTCGAAACCCTCGCGCAGCGCAAGCTGGATGTCGGATGCGGTAACGTCGTTCTGCAAATCGACGAACTGTTTGGGCGCGCGGCTCACGCCCTTCGCATGCGGCACAAGCCACAGCGGTCGCAGCGATCCGAGCTGGATTTCGTCGACGCGTGGCGGGGACATTTGTGCCGGCACGAAGCCCGCCGCCTGCGCCGCTGTCGTGCCGGCCGCGAAACCGTCGCGTGCGGACATGAAGAGGCTTTGCAACCCGCGACACCCACCCGCGGAAGCCTCGCCTTGCGCGGGCTTGCCGGGTACAAATGCAGCGTGCTCGTCGTCCCACACGGGTTTGCTGCCCGCTTGGCACTGCAAATGGATTACTGGACTGAAGCCGCCCGACACCGCGACCACATCGCAGAGAAGCGTGCGCGGCGATCCGCAAAGTCGGTCAGTTTCATCGAGGCCCTGTACCACCACGCCGCTCACGCGCTTGCCTCCGCGTGCCTCGGTGATTACATGAGCGGCGAATATCTCGATCCCGTTCGCACGCGCGCGCTGCGACAGGCTTCCACTCGGCGTGCTGCGAGCATCGAGGACAACGACCGATGCGCCCGCGCTATGCAGCGACAGGGCGGCGTCATAGCCGGCGTCGTTGTTGGTGAACACCACTGCGCGACCACCCGGCAGCACTGCATAGCGCCTCACGTAAGTCGATACAGCCGAGGCCAGCATGATGCCGGGCAGATCGTTGTTGCCGAACACCAGCGGCCGCTCGTGTGCTCCGGTTGCGAGCACGACTTGCTTGGCGCGCACCTTCCACACGCGCTCGCGGAAGACCGGCGCCTCGCCGACAGGCAGGTGGTCGGCGCGGCGTTCGAGCAAGGTAACGAAGTTGTGGTCGTGATAGCCGAAGGCGGTCGTCCGCGGCAGCACGCGCACCTCGGGCAACGACGCGAGCTCGGTGTACACACGATCGACCCAGTGCGCCGCGGTCACGCCATCGACCATCTCATCGCTCGACAGCAGCCAACCGCCGAGCTCGGCCTGCTCGTCGCACAGTATCACTCGCGCGCCGGTTCGACCCGCGGCGAGCGCGGCCGTGAGGCCGGCAATGCCACCACCCACCACCAGCACATCGCAATGTGCGTATCGCTTCTCGTAGCGATCGGGGTCCTGCATGGTGGGAGAGTTCCCCAAGCCGCTGGAGGCTCGAATGTGCTTCTCGAAGAAGTGCCAGGCCGATTGCGAGGCCATGAACGTCTTGTAGTAGAAGCCGGCCGGGATGAGGCGCGAGAACCAGCCACTCGCCGCTCTCAGGTCGAACTCGACGCTGGGCCTTGCATGGATTGACGACGCGCCGAGCCCCTCGACCAGACTCACCTCGGTCATGCGAGCGTTGGGTACGGTGCGTGCGCCATCGAACAGCTGCGCCAGCGCGTTCGGTTCCTCAACGCCCGCGCTCAGGATGCCGCGAGGGCGGTGGTACTTCCAGCTTCGCGCCACCAGTAACACGCCGTTGGCAAGCAGCGCAGAAGCCAGCGTATCGCCGGGATGGCCTTCGTACTTCCGACCGTTGAAGGTGAAACGCTGGACACGGCTGCGGTCGATGCGGCCACCGGCCGGCAGGCGCCCGTTCATGATGTGCTTGTCGAAGACCCGACCTGACCTTGGTCCTCGATGTGCGGCATGGCCTCGCCGATGCGCCATGTGGCATGCATGCGATAGCTCACCGTGTCGCGCAGCGCGTTGAACCAACGGCCGCAGCCGTTCGTGTGACGCCACAGCTCGTGGTGCATGCCCCTGGGATTCTTGCGCATGAACAAGTAGTCGCCCCATTCAACGTCGGTGAGCGACTCGGTATTTGGCGGCCGCGCGATGCCGGCCTCGCCACCGCAGTTGAATTCGGATTCAGCGCGCGGACCGCACCAAGGGCAATGGATTTGCAGCATAGTGGGCAGCCGATCAATGCGCGACGGCAGCGGCGCCGTGCTCGTCGATCAGCCGGCCGCTGTAGAAGCGGTCCAGCGAGAACGCTTCGTTGAGCGCGTGCGGTCGGTTCTGCGCCACCGTGTGCGCCATGACCCAGCCTGAGCCCGGCGTCGCCTTGAAGCCGCCCGTGCCCCAACCGCAGTTGATGTACA
The DNA here is from genome assembly GCA_039934195.1 of Betaproteobacteria bacterium. Lineage (GTDB taxonomy): Bacteria > Pseudomonadota > Gammaproteobacteria > Burkholderiales > SHXO01 > SHXO01. Next base: position 3,052 of record JBDTMS010000112.1, on the reverse strand, counting down.
GGCCCTTCACCGGCGTGAGGCCGATGATCGGACATGCATCGGGCGAGACGTCGACGATGCCGGCCCACTGCCGGTTCATGCGCACACGCGAGAACAACGGGAACAGCTCGACGATCGCCTGCAGTGTGCTCTCGATCACTGGATAGCTGCCGCGCTGACCGTAGCCCAAGTACTGATCGATGCCGGCCCCGATCACGAGGTCGCCTTTGTCCGCCTGGCTGATGTAAGCGTGAATCGCATTGCTCATCACTACGGTTGGCAAGATCGGCTTCAGCGGCTCTGACACCAATGCCTGCAACGGGTGGCTTTCCAGCGGGAGTCGGAATCCTGCCATGTCGGCTAGCACACTGGAATGGCCGGCCGCCACGATGGCGACCTTCTGCGTTTTGATGAACCCGCGCGCGGTGTCCAACCCAACCACCGCATCGCCCTCGCGCCGGATGCCATGCACTTCGCAGTTCTGCAGGATGTCCACACCATAGGCGTCAGCCGCGCGCGCGAAGCCCCAAGCGACTGCGTCGTGCCGCGCGACCCCGGCGCGCGGCTGGAATGACGCGCCCAGCACGGGGTAACGCGCGTTCAGATTGATGAAGGGCAGCCGTTGCTTGATCTGCTGCGGCGTCAACACCTCCGCGTCGACGCCATTCAGGCGATTGGCGTTGACCCGACGTTCGATGTCGCGCATCTCCTGCAGCGAGTGACCGAGGTTCATCACGCCGCGCTGGCTGAACATGACGTTGTAGTTGAGATCTTGCGACAAGGTTTCCCACAACTTCATCGACTTTTCGTACAGCTGGGTCGCCTCATCCCAAAGGTAGTTCGAGCGCACGATGGTGGTGTTGCGGGCAGTGTTGCCCCCGCCCAGCCACCCGCGCTCGACCACCGCCACGTTGCGCAGCCCGTGTTCCTTCGCGAGGTAGTACGCGGTGGCCAAACCGTGGCCGCCCGCTCCGACAACCACCACTTCGTATTCGCCCTTCAGCTCGGGAGAGCGCCACTGCCGCTGCCAGCCTTCGTGGTAGGAGACCGCGTTGCGCAGCAGCGACCAGATCGAAAACTTCTGCATGGTTATTCCTTACCAGCGCTCGAGAGTGTTGACTGCGAAGTCGAGGAACAAGGCATGGTGTCGAACTGGGCGATTTAGGCGGCGAACTTCTGACTACACCGGCGCGACGTCAAACTCGCAATGTGGAGCATGGCGGTCGCCGGCACATTGCACTTCGCGGGCGGACAACTTTTTCGGCATTCCCGACTCCTCGCAGCAGACTTCCAGGCCGGCTGCAATCCAGCTTTCGAACACGGCACACTGCTTCGCATGGTCGGCCGGCTCGGCAGTGAGCACGAAGGCCGAGTGACGTAACTCCACCCGCGCCGTGCCGGCCATCAGGTCGTGTTCCAGGAGGCGGAATTGGCCCCAGCCGCGCTGAGAGATCCGAGCAAGGTAGTGCTCCAGCACCGCGATGCCTTGGAGTCCATAGTGCTCGGCCTGTTGCATGCACCAGCTGCGCGCCGCGGCGCGGCCCGCTGTGTCGATCGCGCGCGAATAACCTTCCGTCCCGAGCGCTTCTGCGAACGCCTTGTACGTACCCATCAGAAAATGACGGGGAACAAGGATGACCGGACTGCCATCAGCACGCCACACCCCGGTTGCGGGATCGACGTCGAGAGGCAGCTGCGGCGGTCTCATTTCCACACCTCGCTCAACACCGCCAGCCAGTTGCGGCCCAGGATCTTCTCGATCTTTGCGCTCGGCCAGCCCGCCCGAACCATCGCCTGCGTAAGGTTGGGATAATCGCGCAGCCGGCGAATGCCCTCGGGATTCAGTATCTCTCCGAACTTGGTGAGCTCGCGTGCGTTGCCCTTGTCGTGCGTAATCCACCGGAAGAACTCGTCGTCGTAGTCTTCGGTGAAGTCAGTGCCGATGCCCACGTGATCCTCGCCGACGACGTTGACCACATAGTCGATGGCTTCGATATAGTCGGCGATGGTGGACTTCGGACCATTCTTCAGGAATGGCGGAAACATCGTCACGCCAATGAGGCCGCCTTTGTCCGCCACTGCCCTGAGCTGCTCGTCGGACTTGTTTCGCGGATGCGACTTCAAGGCAAGCGGCAGACAATGCGAATAGACCACCGGCGTCTTAGACTCTCGGACTGCGTCGGCGCTGGTCTGCGAGCCGACGTGCGACAGGTCGCACAGGATGCCTACCCGGTTCATTTCCCCCAGCACTTCACGACCCCAGTCGGACAGGCCGCCGTCGCGCGACTCGTAGCAGCCCGCGCCAACCAGGTTTTGCGTGTTGTACGTAAGCTGAACCACCCTTACGCCGAGCTCCTTGAAAAGCTCCACGTAGCCGATGTTGTCCTCGAAGGCGGACGTGTTCTGGAAACCCAGGACGATGCCGGTTTTGTTCTGCCGTTTCGCAAGGTGGATGTCATCGGTGCTGCGCACTTGCAGAATTCGTTGATCGTGCTCGCGGAACCACCGCTTCCACTGAGCGATGTTGTCCATCGTCTGCTGGAAGTTCTCCCACACGCTGCACGTGCAGTTGGCCGCCGTAAGTCCGCCCAGCCCCATCTCATCGAAAATTCTCGGACTCCACTTCGACACGATCAGACCATCGAAGAGGATTGCGTCGGTATGCAGGGCTGCCGCGCTGCTTGGCTCAGGTGTGCTCATCTTCATCCCATAGGAAAGAACTGATCGATGTCGACCATTTTATTGATGTAAGCAGCATCGCACATCGAACCGCGACGCGTTCGATGCCTTTGTGTCGTCTCCTTGGCTGCCGTAGGAGAACCGTCCGTGCCGCTGCTTGATCATTCGTCCGTCTTGTAGCAAGGCCGAATCTCTCGGCCCAGCAAGCAGCCTCCTATCCCACGGACTGCCGATGCAAGCGCCCAAACGCCTCTGCTTAACGACGCGCGGAAAACCTGCTAGCAATGAAGACTAGGATCAGATCTTGATTCATGGATTGAAGCGGTCGCGATCTAGCTTGGAAAGCACCGGGGAAACTCGATTCGCGCAGGTCGCGCCTTGCAAGGCCACCACC
>JBDTMS010000111.1:0-9229 GCA_039934195.1 Betaproteobacteria bacterium | reverse complement strand
CGAAGATTACGAGCGGTGGTTGGACCCGAAGCTGACCGACGCGGCTCAGATTCAAAAGATGCTCGTGCCGTATCCGGCAGACGAGATGCAGATGTACCCGGTCGGACTGCAAATAAACAACGCGCGCAACGAAGGCGCCGAGCTCGCGACGCCTGCATCGATTGAATAGTCCGATCGTCCTCGAGGGAGCAACGATCGCCGACGGCCATGCCGGCGTATCGTTGAATTACTACAGCGTTCGTACCGGTACGAATGTATTTTCTTGTTGCGATGCCGCCAACGCATTTCGCAGCGGCAGCCCGAACGCAGCTGCGCTGATTTCGAATACGTCCCCGATCTGCGTCTTGATGTTTTTGGTGAAGCTGCCCGTGGCTGCGCCGAAGAAATGAATGTGGATGTCGCCCGGACGACGGAAGTCGGCGTACTTGAAGTGATGATGCTCGAGATTGGCGATCGAATGCGCCATGTTGGTCTCGCCGGACAACCAGCTCTCGCTCCAGATCGCTTTGCCATCGCGCACCAGGCGCGCCTCGCCGGTTATGTTGGCCGGCAGCTCGCCCAATAACACCTCCGGTCCGTAAGCGCACTGCCGCAGTTTGGAATGCGCGAGGTACAAATAATTCTGCCGCTCCATGACGTGATCCGCGTACTCGTTGCCGAGCGCGAACCCCACGCGTAACGGCTCGCCGTTGTCGCCGATAACGTAGCAGCCGACCACCTCGACTTCTTCGCCGCCGTCGAGCGCGAAACTCGGCAGCTCCAGCGGCATCTCCGGTGCCACCACGCAACGGCCATCGCCTTTGTAGAACCACTCGGGTTGCACGCCGATGGTCCCCACGGCGGGCTTGCCGCCTTCCACGCCCCACTTGAAAATCTTCATGGAGTCGGTGAGCTGACTCTCGTCCTGCTGCAGTTTCACATGCATCGAGTCTCGCGCAGCGGCGCTGCCCAAATGCGATAGTCCCGTGCCGGTGATCTGCCAGCGCGCGGCGTCGGGATGATCGAGCGGCGGCAGCAAGCGGTGGTCGGCGACGATCTCGCCGACGTTTGCGGTTTCACTGCCGGCACGCTCTTGCACCAGCACCGATAATGCGAGCTTGCGCCGGCCGGCTTCCATCGCCAGATCATGCACGCGCTGCGTCTGGCGCAGCACCCGCACGGTTGCGCCGTCATTGCTCATCAATCCGACTTTGCGCGATTGATCGCGCTCGAGGAATTGCACGAGTCTCATAGCTTTCATCCCCCTGTGTTTGGCGTGCGACTCGCCTCGACACCCGCTCGGTTTAGCGAGCCTGCTATCCAGGCAAATGCACCCGGTTCATCACGCTTGCAGCCCGTCATCGAAGTACGATGGTCACTGCGCAGAATGGAGCGAAGCTCGGTCAAGGTCAAGGCGCACCGCAAGCTGCAATGCACCAGTCGGTTGACTGCGGGAATGCGCTCGCAGCAGATCGGCGAGCGCGAGCCGCACGGCGTCATCCGTGCTGCGACAGCGGGCGGCGCTATACTGCGAACCTTTCCCAGGAGGCCAAATGAAGATAAAAGCCAATGCCATTCAGATCAACTATGAGATCGCAGGTGCCGGTCCGTGGGTTGTCATGAGCCATTCGCTCGCGTGCGCTATCGGGATGTGGGATGAGCAGGTGGCGGCGCTGAAAGCGAATTTCAAAGTGCTGTCATTCGATACGCGCGGACACGGCGGCAGCGACGCACCGGACGAAGCCTACACACTGGACATGCTGGCCGATGACCTGCACGGCTTGCTGGGCAAGCTCGGCGTGACTACCCCGCATTTCATCGGTCTGTCGATGGGCGGTATGATCGGGATGACGTACGCGCTCAAGCATCCGCATGCGTTCAAGAGCCTCGTGCTGTGCGATACGTCGAGTCGTATTCCGCCGGAGGCGAAACCGATCTGGGAAGATCGCATTAAAGTCGCCACCACGCAGGGAATGAAGCCGTTGATCGAACCGACGCTCAAGCGCTGGTTCACCGAACCGTATCTTGCCAAGCGGGGCAAGCGCATAGAACGTGTGGCCAATATGATCGGCGCGACGCCTGCTGCGGGATACGCGGGTTGCTGCCACGCGATCGCGCAACTCGATGTCACCGCGCAACTCGGTGGCATCAAATGCCCGACGCAAATCATCGTCGGCGACCAGGATGTGGGTACGCCGGTTGCGATGTCGCAGGCGATTCACGACGCGATTCCCGGATCGGAAATGGTGGTACTTCCCAACGCATCGCACTTGTCGAATTTAGAGCAGCCGGAAGCGTTCAATACGGCGATGATGAAGTTCGTGTCGCGGGTGAAGTAATGCGCAATCCGTGCCGCGCAAAATTAGTCCGGCGCGATATTGCGTCGGGCTACTCGAATTGCCACGCTTGCGCCTGCGCGGGCCAGATGCCGCGATCGATCGCTTTGCTGCCATCGAATACGAGCCAGCTCTGACGGCCGTAGTGCGGCAGCGGCCGCTGCAATGCTTCCAGCGCGGCTGCGTCGCGCGCCGAGACCACTAGCAGAGGCTTCCCGGCGGAGAGCTTTGCTGTCCATACCTGCGCGGTTCCGCGGTTGCCGATAGAAGACGGCCGCGCCGGCAATTGCATCTGTCGTAAAAATCGATCGACGTCGTCGGCCTGACCGATGACCAGAACGGGATCATCGTTGTCACTCATTTTTATGTCGGTCGCCAGCCGCACGTGATTGTCCATCAGGCGTTCGGCCAAGACGCGTGCGGCAGCCCGCACGCCAGGATCTTGCGAGGCCAGCAACGTGACGCTGCGTGGATCGAGCGTGACCTGCCGCAGGATCTGCGGAATCTCGGCTTCGCTCAGACGCCGAAACAAACGAAAATCGGGATCGATGCTAAGCGTGCGCACCCGGCTTGGGCTGTTCACGACGAATGTCTGCCTCTGCGTGTTCAGCTCTACGACTGCTGTCGTGCTATCAGCGTCCGTGCTCAGCGTCAGGGGAACGCGTAGTCGATATGCCGGAGCGGATTGCGCCAGCGTAATGGCGACGTGGAATCCGGTATCGGTCGCCGTGCTACTCGCGGCCTCAATCTTGATGGTAGGCGCGCCGGTACGATTCAGCCACTGCTGGAAGAATGCGTCCAGCGAAGTCGTGCGGGATGTCTCGAACGCGCGCTGCAAGTCGCTCCAACTCGCGTGCCGGAAGCGGTTGGCGCCCCAAAATTTCCGAATACCGGATTGAAACGCGGGTTCGCCGAGCTCGTCGCGCAGCATGAAAAACAAAAATGCGGCTTTGTTGTAGCCGACGATCTGCGAGGCGTCGTGCGTGCGGGACGTGAACGCGCGTAATGGTTGATCGCGTTCGACGGGCAAGGCTGCGAAGTCGCGTAACCATTCGACGCGTAAATCGCGAGCGGCAGATTCGCCTTGATCCTCCTTGAACGCATAGTCGGCCATGAACGTGGTCAGGCCTTCTGACCAGTTGCCTTGCTGCCAGTCTACGAAAACGCCATTGCCCCACCAGTTGTGGAGAACTTCGTGACCGAGCGATGTGGCGCGAATGAACGGCAGCCGCAATACGTCGATACCCAGATAGGTCAGCGTGGGCATGCCGAAGCCGGTCGGCAGTAGACTCGACACGATGCTGAATTCCGCATACGGATACGTGCCGATCGACGCGCTGTAGCGTTTAATGTAGTCGGCACTGGATGCGAGATAGTCGCTCGCCAATTCCGCGATCTCGGGATGGAAATAGGTCCGCAAGCCCACGCTCGCAGCATTCGCCGTAACCGGGCGCTGTTCGATCGCATACGGCCCTGCCATGAGATCGATTCCCTCCACCGGATGATCGAAGGCGAACTCCGCACGGTAGACCCCGCTGGTTTCCTCGGCGATTCGATTGCCGGGTACCAGGCCGCGTTGTCCCGCCGGCAACTCGAGCTTGACGCGGTAACTGAACGTGCGGTTATCGAGCTCCGGGTACCAGTGCGATCCTCCGGGTAGAAAGCTGCCACGCTCGCTGGCCATTGCAGGCAGACCTTCGAGGACGCCGCGAGCGTCGCTCTCTGGGATTTTTTCCAGCAGCCCGTGATATTGCACCTGTATCCGATGCGTTGCCGCGGCGTCGCCGAGTTCGAATGTCCAGCGGTGAACATCGTTCGTCGCCTTCGTGAGCGCAGGGATCGGTTTGCCGTCGATGGTTAGGCTGTCTACCTCGAACTGCGCACCGAGCGTCAATTCGAGTTGTCCGCTTGCTTCGAGGTCGATCGTCGATTGCACCGCCAGCTCGCGTGTTTGCGGCGTCAGGCGAACGTTCAGGTCGTAGTGCGCAGGCAGCTCCGTTTTCTCGGCGGCGAAAGCTGAAACGGCGCAGACCAGCCCGAGCAGCATCGTAAATCGCCTTCTCGATCGTGCAAGCCGGATCATTGCGAAGAAGCTAACGGCGTGATCGCGGTGGAAATCGCGCGATAATTTCTGTGGTGTCGTTGCCTCGGCGTACGACAATCGGCAGCCAGGTTCCGGGCGCCTGACGCCCAACCGCGGCGATGACCTCGTCGACTTTGCTGACGTGCTCGCCGGCAATGGTTTCGATGACGTCGTCCGCACGCAGGCCGGCTTGCTGTGCAATGCTTCCGTCCAGCACTCTCTGAACTCGCACGCGTTCGTCGGTCTGGTCCAGCGCGACACCGAGGCGCGGACGTTCGACTTGCTCTGCGTCGTCGCGTGCATCGATTCCGAACAGTGCGGTTGCACTGTGATCGTCGAGGTCCTCGCAACTGGCGGAAGTCTCGGCAGGCAACAGCACGGCTGCGTCAGACACGCCGAGGTCGACGAGTTGGCGCGGAACGCCGAAGCCTTGTTGAACATGGCCGCTTCCCATGAGCGCGACAACCAGCGCGCCGTCGTCCTGCTTTGTTGCTTGCGCAATACCCTGAGCCATCGCGCGATCCCACAACAACATGCTATCGACAAAGCGGTGAAACGCCGGGTTGTCGAGATCCGCATCGGCGGTCGCTTTGCCATCACGCGTGGCATGCTCGCCATAAGATTGATGCAGGAGCTCAAGGTATGCAGGCGGCGCAGGCGCTGGATCGGTGATACCTGCACGCTGGTCTGCCGGTATCTGCGCCCAGCCTTTCTCGCCGACAGTGGTGACGAGTTTGCGATCGACGTTCAAAGCGATCATCGGAATGCGATTCATCCGAGCGAATTCGAAGATGGGCAAATATAGCTGCGGCTCTTGTCCCCACACCGTTCGCCATTCGCTGCGCTCGAGAAATTCGGCAGTCGACAGTTTACCTGCGGTCCAGCGGTCGAGAACGCTCTGCAGACGTCGCGGAAACATCTCGAAACCGAGTACGAGTTTTGGGTGCAGTGCGTGCAGCGCTGCGATCGTCTGCAACTGCCAGCGATGATGGTCTTCATTATCGTGCACCTCGCCGAGCAGTACGACGCGGCGACGAGCCAGGTCGCCGAACAAGCGATCGGGTGCAATCTGATTCGGCTTTGCGTCGGCAAATTGCGTCCAGACGCCGGCACTGAGACATCCTGCCGTCGCGTGTTGGGCCATGCACAGAAAAGCTACCAGCGCCCAGCCAGCATGCCGAATGTTTCGAGGGGTCGGGATCATAGGTCAGGACCGATTGCAGCTACGTGCGGAATCGCGCACGCGGCAGATTAGTGGCGTGCGAGTTGTGCGAGGGCCATCACGAGACACAATACTGCGACCGACGTCAGCCCGGCGCGCATGCGAAGGTACCAGAGGGGAAGCGTAAAGCGCTGGGCAAATTGCCGGTCGGCGGCAAATTGAATCACGTAGGTCGCGATGAGCAACAGCAAACCGGTTTTGACCGGCATCAGCAGCGTGACCCAGGCGACTATTGCCGGCACGATGCTCCAGGTCATGAATACCCCCTGCTCGTGTTCGGGCATGCTCGGATGCAACATCGCCGCGCCCCAGTGCACTGCGCCGATGAAGCTAAGGACGATCGCGGCGTACGAGGTCAGCCAGAACAATAGCGCCGGCGCGTAAGCCTCCGGTAGCGCCCAGAGCGCGCTGGTGATCACGACGAACGGTACGAGGCCTGCGGTCCCCAGCCAGAACGGTGTCTTCGGCGTCGGGGATTGATCTGCGGGTCCGGCCATTGCGTTGTGTCCTCACGTTCGCGTTATTGTTGCCGCATTCGCCGCGGCGGTGAGCGAAGGGCCTCGCATCCAGTCGCGGTGCAACCGTAGACTGAAGCATCGATCGCGATTGTAACGCGAGCGGGGTAACGGCTCGAATTACATCGCCACGGACACTCAATCCGAACCGTCGTAGGTTTGCCAGTCCACGTCGCTACCAAATTCGAGGTCGCGGATGCTCTTGCGCGCGCCGGGTTGCGCGAGATGGCGAGCGATGATGCGGAACTGATCGATATCGAAGTCCGGCAAGGTGCGCTGTTGCGCAAGCGCGTCCAGCTCAGGCTCGGTGCGAGCCGAGCCGAGATAGCGCCAACGGTCGAGAACGTGTACCTCGCTGACTGCACGCGATGGGTCGCTCTCGCTTACCGCCACCCGTCCACTAAACGGCCACTGCGGCAGCCGCAGACGAGCAAGTGCGCTTGCGACGCGGATCGCGTGCATCGAACGATGTTCTTTCTCGACGCATGCCCCGCGACAGCCATCGACACGGTAGGCCGAGCACGGGCCGGGCCCCGTCTCCAGTCCGAGCATAATTCTGCACAGACGATGGCCCCGTGCCAGTCCGCGCAACGCGGCGAGCGCGTCTTTGCGGCTGCGAAATACACCGTAGAGCGGAGTGGATAATGCATCGATATATTCGTGCAGATCCACCAGCGTGAGGTTGCTATCAGCGCTCCACAACAGCGACCACGCTTCGCCGGCCGACGGCGACCGGTTGTGAACCGGGTCCAGGCTTCGGCGCAGCGCGACCTCGCGCAGCGCCGCGCCGAGCGCCCCCGCTGTCTCGATCCATTCGAACGAAGCGGTTTGCGGCGAAAACGCCGACCTGCCGGAGGTATTGAAATGCGCCAATACGCGCGAGCGAAGGTTGTCGCTTCGGCCGGCGTACAACGCGCGACCGTCGTCCGCATAAAACACGTACACGCCGGGCGCAACCGGAAGGTCTTCGAATCGATCCGGATCGATGCCGGGCGGCAGTGTCGGAAGTTGTGTGAGCGCGTCCACCGCAGCTTTGAGTTGGCCTGCGTCGACACGACGTCTCAGTTCGCGCGCGAATGCCCATAAAACCTGCGCGTCGCCCAGTGCGCGGTGACGAGCGGTGCAGGACAATCCAAAGCGATCGATGATGACATCAAGGTTGTGGTGCGGATGCTCCGGAAACAGCAACCGCGACAAGCGGACCGTACATAGGGCCTGTTGCCGGAATCGGATGCCGAGGCGTTTGAACTCGGCGCGCAAAAATGCGTAATCGAAGCGCGCGTTGTGCGCGATCAACAACCGGCCGTCCAGCCGTCTAAGCAACTGCTCGCTCAAGTCGGCAAAGCGCGGCGCGCAAGACAGCATTTGCTCGGTGATACCGGTCAGCTCGGAGACGCCTGCCGACATGGGTCGATCGGGATTCACCAAGGTCGACCACTCGTCCGCGAATTCGCCGTCGTTCACCTCGATCAGACCGATCTCGGTGATGCGATCGCGGTCCGCGCTGGCGCCGGTCGTTTCCAGATCTAGAAATACGATGGGGCGATCGAACATGAGAGCTCTAAAGTGGGCGCGTAGCGCAGGAATTCAACGCTGAGACAGCGGTCGGCATAGCAAGATTCGCATACGCGCATCGAAAAAACTCCAGCTGCCATCGGGCTGCCAAGCGCAACAGCGTTGGTGTCCGGCGTTGGGCGGAAAAGACCGATGTGCAATAATCGGCCACAGATGCGAGCCATGCGCAATCCATGTAGCGGAGGGGACAGTGACTACACCACAATTAGAACTCAATGAAAGCGTCGTGCTGCCGGACGATCACGCGCGCGCGACTTTGGTCGGACGCGCGTGGGTGCCGGGACCGCTTCCCGGTCCGAGTCCGGTGCTGGTCGTCGATGGCAGAGTACTGGACGTGTCCGCAATCGTGCCGACGTGTGCCGATCTCATGAACGCTGCTGAGCCCACCGGTCTGGTTCGCGCAAGTATGAAGGATGGACGTGCGACCGTGCTCGGGCGTGTCAGCGACTTGCTTGCCAACTCGGCGTCCGATCGCCGCGACCACAACCGCCCGTTTTTTCTGTCCCCAGTGGATCTGCAAGCGGTACGCGCGTGCGGTGTAACTTTCATCGCGAGCATGTTGGAGCGCGTGATCGAGGAGCAGGCGAAAGGCGATCCGGCGGCTGCGGAGACCATCCGCAAAACGCTAGGCGAGGAAATCGGCGGAGAGTTGCAGACGATCAAACCCGGCTCGGCGGGCGCCGAGCGGTTAAAACAGTCGCTGATCAAGCGCGACATGTGGTCGCAGTATCTCGAAGTCGGCATCGGCCCCGACGCAGAAGTATTCAATAAAGCGCAGCCGATGTCGGCGGTGGGTACCGGCGCAGAGATCGGTGTGCTGTCGACCTCGTCTTGGAACAATCCTGAGCCTGAAGTGGTGCTTGTGATCAATCACGCGGGCATAGTCGTCGGTGCGATGCTCGGCAATGACGTTAACTTGCGCGACTACGAGGGGCGCAGCGCACTGCTGCTCGGCCGCGCCAAGGACAACAATGCCAGCTGCGCATTGGGACCCTTCATCCGTTTATTCGACGACAAATTCAGCATCGACGATCTGCGACGCGCCGAAGTTAAAATCGATGTGGCCGGTACGGACGGCTTTCAAATGAAAGGCACGTACAGTCTTACGCAGATCAGTCGCGATCCGCTCGATCTTGCCGGTCAGGCACTCAACGCAAACCATCAATATCCGGATGGAGTGGTGTTGTTTCTCGGGACTGCATTTGCACCATTGCAAGATCGCGATGAGGCGGGCCACGGGTTCACGCACAAACTCGGCGACGTGGTGACGATCCGATCGGCGGCACTCGGAGCGCTGTCGAATCGAATCAACTATTGCGATCGCATCGCGCCGTGGAGTTTTGGATTGGGCGATCTGATGCGAAATCTGAGCTCACGTGGTTTGATCTGAGCGACGACCCGCAAGGGTGCAAATCTAGGGAAGCTCTGAACGAGTTTTGCGAGCGCGACTAGGGTGATTTAGTTCGAGGGCAAAAGGGCGAGGACGCCGTGTAGCCCGCCTACACCAGGATGAGGCCAC
>JBDTMS010000110.1:0-9248 GCA_039934195.1 Betaproteobacteria bacterium | reverse complement strand
GCGTCTCGTTGAACAGACGCGCGTTCTGGATCGCGATCACCGCTTGGTCGGCGAAGGTCTCCAGCAGCGCGATCTCCTTGTTCGAGAAACCCGTAGCTGGTTTTCGGATGACATAGAGAAACCCCACCGCTTGTCCTTCCCAGGTCATCGGCGCGAGAACTTGCGAATACGGGCCGATCTGCAACCGCTCCGCTACGGAGCGCACCGTCCAGTGAACATCAGACTCCAGCGCATTGACGTAGTGCAGAGGCCGGCCGCGCATGATGCTTTTCACGTACGGCTGAGCAGGAACCTTCCCGCCGTCGTAGATTTCCCGCAGCGTCGCCAACGCCGTGCCGTGGTGGGCGGCCAGCGTGACATGACCCTCCGGCGTGACGAGTACGACGCCCTGTTGGGAGCTGTCGAACAGCTTCTTGCAGCTTTGCAGAATTTTGTCGAATACCGGCGCGGTGTCGGCCACCGAAGCGCTGATCACCTCCAGCACTTCGGCGGTAGCCGTCTGCTGCTCCAACGCTTCCTGCGTCTCGTTGAACAGCCGCGCGTTCTCCAGCGCAATGCCCATCGTGGCAGCCACCGTCTGCAACAACCGTTGGTCATCCTCGCTGAACCGGCGCGTAGCGTCGTGGCTGTCGAGGGTAATCACGCCGAGCATCTTGTCGCCGGAGAAGATCGGCACTGTCAGAGTGGCGAGGCTCGGCGCCAACCCCTCGGGTGGACTCAAACCCAGAGCGTCCATCTCAGCGCGGCTATTGGCCAGCACGGGGCGGTTGGCGAACAAGGTCTGCATGAACCGGCCATTCGGATCGGGTCTGACCGGCTGCGGATGGACGCGCTCGCCGTACTCCACGGCGTAGAGAATCTCCGCGACGCCCGCCGCCTCGTCCCACCAGGGGATGCTGAGATTGTCGCTGCCGAACACCGTGCGCAGTTTGTCACCGACGAGCTCGATGATGCCGCGGAAACCCAACGATCCGGCCATGCCCTGCTGGATGCTGTTGATCACGGCGAGCTCGGCATTGCGCTGCTCGGTTTCCTTCAACAACCGCTGCGTCTCGCCGAACAGGCGCGCGTTCTCGAGCGCAACGCCCAGGCTTGCCGCTATGGTGGTCAGCAGTCGCATCTCGGACTCGCCGAATGCGTTATCGCGCTCGAAGTTCTCGAGCGTAATCGCAGCGATCATTCCGGCACTGCCGACGACGGGTACAAACGCGGTAGAGCGAGCGGGATCCGCGCCTGGCAGGCCGGGGAAACCCGCTGCAGCGAGTTCAGCCGGGTTGTTGAAGATCAGCGGCTGCAGCGTCCGCGCAATCGTGGGTCCCGGCCCCACGGCCCGCATCGGCCTCGCAGGCAGTGTCTTGCGTACGCCGTGTTCATATACATAGAGCGGGTGGATTTTATTCGTCTTGAGGTCGACCCAGCGAATGCCGATGTCTTCGGTATTCAACACACGGCGCAGCGTATCGCCGACCAGATCGACGGTGCCCTGGAATTCCAACGAGCGCGAGATGCCTTGCTGGATGCTGTTGATCACCGCCAGCTCGGCTGTGCGCTCGTCCACTTTGCGCGCCAGCACGGCGCCGAAACGTATGTTGGCGAGTGCCGAAGCTGCTTGTGATGCCAGCATCGTCAGCACGTCACGGTCATCATCATCGAAGCGGCCGAAGGCGCCTTCGATGTCGGCGTAGAGATAACCATGCAGCTCGTCCCGCGAGATCATTGGCGCAATCACGCACGAGCGCTGATCGATCGGGTCCACGCCCTCGGGCCCATGCCGCAGGCTTGCGGTATGTGTGTGCTGCGCTTCCCAAAGCCAAGCGCCGATGTCGCGCAGGAACGCTTCGGCATCTTCGTCTTTCGGCAGCAGCGAACGCGCGATGCGCAAGCCATCAGGACCGGTGAGCAGCAGCAACACGCGCTGGGCACCGCTGAGCTTCGCCGTTGCATCGATCAGCAATGCGTACAACGCGTCGCTGTCGCGAAGTGCATGCAGGCGCGAGCCGATGTCGACCAGGCGTTGCAGGCGTTCGCCCTGCCCGGTGGCATTGCCTCTGCGGATTGGCGGCGACGCCGATCGATGACGCCGTCTTGCAGTAGCGCCGGGTACGGGTGCGTTACTCTTGTGGGCCATGGCTCGCGACCGGATATTTCAAAGCGCTGCGGGTGGATGAAAACGCCGAACACTTTCGGCGTTAACGCATATGTCGCGCTTAGCCCGGCGGAAAACTGACCGTACCACCGATGACCGGGAAGACTCAAGCCGGGTGTGTCGTCGGCTGCGATCGAGCGAGAGGCGCTGCTCATCGCTGAATGCGCCGGCGGTACGAGCGCAAAGTACCCCCGCCCTGGCCGCTGCGTCGCGCCAATCGCATTTCTGCAATCGCAACGTGCACTGCACCGGATCGACGCGCGCGGGCGACTGACCTATAGCGGCCGCCCGCGATGCAACGCTGCAGCGGTAAACGCGAAACCGTGCATCGGCTTCATCACCGTGTATCGAATTCACCAGAGGAAGACCGTCATGAAAGCATCGGCGATCGTCCCAATCCGATTCCATCTTGACAAGACCATTGGTGTACTACGCCGTAGCAGGCGCCGCCGACGCAGTTAGTCCACGGCGAGCGCCCCGTGTATTTGCACACCCCAAGTGCGTGCGGATTTGTGCAACCCAAGGGCATTTGTATTCATGCAACCCAAGGTTGCACGGGCGGTATCGACTCGAGCCGGCTACGCTACTAGACTTCGCCTTGTTGCGCGTCGAGTAACTAAAATTTCAATGGAGGAGACTGCTATGAAACTCTACTACCATCCGGTTACTACCACGAGCCGTCCGATCATGCTCTTCGCAGCCGAGGCCGGCATCCCGCTCGACATGCAGGTGGTCGACCTGTTCATCGGCGAGCACGTGCAGCCGCCCTACGCGGCGATCAACCCGAATCGACTGGTGCCACTCCTCGAGGATGGCGCATTCCGCTTGTCCGAGTCCTCGTCGATTTTGAAATACCTCGCGGACAAAATCGACTCGCCGCTGTATCCGAAAGACTTGCAGTCGCGCGCGCGGGTCAACGAGCGCATGGACTGGGTGAATACGCAGCTCTGCCGCGAGATGTGCTATGGCGTGGTGTATCCGCAAATTTTTCCCAATCACAAGCGCCGCAGCGACGAGGCGCAAGCCGCACACATCGAGTGGAGCAAAGAGCGCGTGCAAGGCTGGCTCAAGGTGATGAACGATCACATCCTGGCGCCCGGCAGCGACTATCTGTGCGGCAACGCGATTACGATCGCCGATTACTTTGCTGCGTCTTACGTCGCGCTGGGCGAGGTATCAGGCAGCGACTTCAGCGCCTATCCCAACGTCGGGGCCTGGCTCGGACGCATGAAGGCGCTGAAGAGCTGGAAGCAAGTCTACGAAGCGATCAATGGCTTCGGCGCGACACTCGACAAGAAGTCGATGATCGCAGCGTGAAGACAATGATCCTCAAACTACATCATGCAGCGTATCGCTGCCGCAACTCGGAAGAGACCCGGCATTTCTACGAAGATTTCCTGGGCCTGCCGCTGGTCGATACTATCCACATCGAGGAGACGAAGACCGCCCGGGTAACGCACGTCCTCCACACCTTTTATCGGCTGGACGACGGCTCGCATCTGGCATTCTTCGAAGTACCCGATGCGGCATTCGACTTCAAGGCGCAGCACGATTTCGATTTGCATATCGCGCTCGAAGTCGCAGCCGATACGCTCGAACCGATGCGTCAAAAAGGCCGAAGTTGGAACATCGAAACACGCGGCGTGTCCGATCACCGCACGATCCACTCGATCTACTTTCGCGATCCGAACGGCTACGTAGTCGAGCTGTGTGTGCGGCAGCCGAGTGAGATTTCGGCTGCGCAAGCTGCAAGCGACGCCAAGGACGCGCTGAATCGCTGGACAGCAGAACAGATGACGTGACGATGCGGGCCGGTGGAGTGCGCCAGCGTGGGACCGGCCTGCTCGATGTTAGGGGCTGCGGCGCACGCTCTGAACAGACGAATTCGACGGGCCGGATGACGCTGTGTCGAGCGCCGTCTGTGTCGGCAGCGCACCTCATCGAGTATCCTGGGGCTAGCGGCGGGCGTTGTTTTCGGATCGAGCATTATTTGCCAGCGGCGGAAGCGTTCAGAGCTCCGACTTGATAGTCCAGTACGGTGCGCGCGGTCAGATACTGATATTTCGCGCGACTCGCACCGATTTCCGCGTCGATCGCGCTTAACTGCGCCTGGTTGAGCTCAACGAAGGAGGTGATGCCAAGGTTGTAGCGCGCTTCGGCCAGCTTTAGTGCCTGCGACGCAGCGTCTCTGAGGTGTTCTGAAATGGCAATATTTTCATAGCCAGCTCTCGCATTTAGCCACGCGATCCGCACAGCGTTGCTGATTGTGTTCTCCGCTTCTGTCAGGTTCTCCGATACCGCAAAAGCCCGCAGCCTTGCCTCTTGCTGCAGGGCTGTGATCTTGCCGCCGTCGAACAAATTAATATTGAGATTGATCCCAATCGCACCATAGTTGCGCGGAAATCGCTCATCTCCGATGGGCGTCACGCCGCCAGCGGCAAAGGCGTTTATGGTCGGATAGCGCAGCGCTTTTTGTGCCTCCACAAATTTTCGTGCTGCTTCGCGGTCCGCACGCAAACTGGCAAGCTCCGGCCGCACCGCGATCGCCTGCATCAACAAAGCGTCGAGATCGGCGGGCGGCGCCTCGGAAGACGGGGGATCAACTAGAGTGTAGCGCCGCGTATCGCGGCTACCTACACTGGTAGATAAATGACTGAAAGCCGCGTCCACTGCGTTCTGCGCGCGCAGTAGCAGCAACCTTGATTCATCCAGATTGACTTGTGCAAAGCGCACGTCGAGCTCCGACTTGAGCTTACTCTTGGTCAGCGCCGCAATCCGGTTGAGCAACGTCTGTCGAGCCTCCAGCGTTTTCTGCGCAACTTGCAGGACCGCCTGCGCTTCAAGCGCAGCGAAATAAGCGTCGGCGATATCCGCAAGCACCTGAGCACGTGTCGCGTTCACCTGCTGCTGTTGTGAGGCTTCGTTGAATCGTGAGCTTTGTATCAGGCTAGACGTTCGTCCGAAATCTGTGACAAGCTGGCTCACGATCACGCCCGCAGCATCGCGCCTTAGCACCGTAGGATTATTCAACGCGCCGGCCGCTATACGCGTATCCAAAGACACCTCTCTGCCGTCTTGCACCGTTGTCTCGCGTTGTGCAGTCGCGGCGGTGGCATTTCCGGAAACCAACGGATAGCGGGCCGATTCAATCTGGAGCGTGGTTTGCCGAGCCGTCGCGGCGAACAACTGCCTCGCTTTCAGCGCAGGACGGTTTGCCAAACCGATTTCCTTCGCCTGCTCGAGGGTCAGAATCTGTGGCTCTGGCTCGGCATAAATTGACGGCGAGAATACCGCCGCAAGTGCAACGGCGACGCCGGCGCAGCAGGCCTTTGTAAATGTTCGTTGTGAAGGATCGTGTGGCATGCGCTTACGCCGAGTGCACTACGCCGTCCCGCTTGCGATAAGCCAGGAAATACGCGGCCGGTACGATGAAGATGGTTGTGACTACCGATACCATCAGGCCGCCGATGATAGCCCGCGCAAGCGGTGCATAAGCTTCGCTTCCGGTCCCGAACTTCACCGCCATCGGCAGCAGTCCGATAATGGTTGCGAGCGAGGTCATCAGAACCGGTCGCATTCGAACCCGGCACGCCAGCGCCACCGCCTTTTCCAGCGCAACACCATCGCGACGCAAATGGCGCGTGAACTCCACGATCAGGATGCTGTTGGAGACGACGATGCCGACCATCATCACCACACCCATGAGGGACATCACATTGAGTGTGGTGCCAGTCATCAACAGCGTCACGATAACGCCGGTCAGCCCAGTCGGGATAGCCAGCAAAATAATCAGCGGATCGAGGAACGAAGCGAACTGTGCTACCAAGACGAGATAAACCAGGACGACCGACAGGATCAGACCGAGACCGAAGCTCAAGAATGAGGCGCGCATACTCTGCACGGTTCCGCGGATGACGACACGCACGCCCTCGGGCAGCGCCGTGTCTTTGATGATGCGCTCAACACTTGCGGTGAGCTTGCCGATGTCCTCCTGCGCAGGCGCAATATATAAGTCGATCACTCGGCGCAGTTGGTAGTGATCGACCTCGGTCGGCGCCTGCACCATGCTGAGTTGAGCGACAGCATCGAGCCGCGCCGATTGCAAGCGATTGGCCCCACGAATCGGAATCGCTTTTACATCGCCCAGCACCTTCACTTGATCCTCGCCGTATTGCACGGTCAGCAGGTAGTCGTTGCCGCTCTTGGGGTCGACCCAGTAACTAGGCGCGATCATCGCATTGGATGTCAACGCGGTAATGACATTGCTCACGACCTCCTTCTGCGTTACGCCAAGCTTGCTCGCTTGCACGCGGTCGATGTTGAGCCGCAGGGATGGCGCGTCGATGTCTTGCGGAATCAGGACGTCGTTGACACCGGGAAGGCGCCGGATGTTGGCGCCCAACGCCGAAGCGGTGGCATGGGCAGCCGCGAGATTCGTTCCGCTGACCTGCACGTCCAGCGGGGTCGGTAAACCGAGGTTCAGCACCGCGTCGACCAAGCCGCCCGATTGAAAATAACTGACGAGCTCAGGCAGCTCTTTATGGATCCGTCGGCGCACGCGGTCCATGTATTCGTAGCTGCCGGTACGATGATCTTCACGCAAGCTCACTTGTACAAACGCGGTGTGCGACGCCGAATTGGGCGTGTACATCGATGAGAATCCCGGTGTGGATCCGATGTTCGAAACGATTAGATTCATATCCTCCGCACTGACCTCTTCACGTACGATCTTCTCTATGCGTGCAACCGCTTCCTCGGTAGTCGCAATGTTCGTCCCGGTATTGGTCTTCAGATTGATGACGAACTGGCCGGCATCGGTCCGCGGGAAGTAAGCCAGTCCCAGCATCGGCAGCAACGCGAGGCTCAGCGCAAACACAGCGAGCAGTGACCCGATCGTCGCGACGGGTCTAGCGAGCGCAGCACCGATCGCGCGATCGTAGCGATTCAATAGCGCCTGGAACCTTTCGTTGAACCAGGTATTAAAGCGTTCCATCGCATTCTTCGGCGTGGCTCCCGCGTTGTGCACAAGCGGCGCCTTGATCCATTTCGCGCAGAACAACGGCACCACGGTCATCGCCACGAAGTAGGACGCCAGCAGGGCGAGCACCACCGACAAGGCGAGCGCGGTAAACAGGAATTTGCTGACGCCGTAGAGGAAGACGACCGGAAAGAAAACGATAGAAGTGGTTAGCGTCGCTGCGAGGACCGGAAGTGCAACCTCCTGCCCGCCTTTTTCGGCCGCGACCAGCGGGCTTTCTCCGAGCTCCATGTGGCGGAAGATGTTCTCCAGCACGACAACCGAATTGTCGATCAACCGAGAGAACGCAAGTGCCAGTCCGCCGAGCACCATGGCGTTGATTGAGTTGTCTCCAATGGACAAACAAATAAACGTAGCCAGCGCTGACAATGGAACTGATAAGAACACCGCCGCAGTGGCGCGAAAGCTGCCGAGGAAAACTAAGATCATGGCGCCGGTGAGAACAAGTCCGATCGCGCCTTCATGCAGCAAATTCGTGATCGCGGTTTTGACGAAAACCGATTGATCGAAAATGACAGAGGTCACCAGCGACTTCGGGACATCGAGCAACCGCGACACCGCGCGCTTGACGCCGTCCACTACCGCGATCGTGTTGACGTCGCCGCCTTGCTTCAAAATCGGTAAGTAAACCGAGCGCTGCCCGTCGACGCGCACGACACTGTTCTGGATCTGCGCTGCATCGCGCGCTTGGCCAATGTCCGCAACCAGCACTGACGCGCCGCCGACTGTCTTGAGGGGCAGCTGGTTGATCTCACTGATGGAGTCGACCTGGCTGTTGGTGTAGAGGCTGTAGTCGAACGGGCCGATCACGACATGTCCGGCGGGCAAAATCAAATTTGCATCGTTGACTGCGCGCACGACATCCATGACGCTCAATTGGTGCGCTTCGAGCTTGAGCGGATCGACATACACCATGATCTGCCGGTAGCGGCCGCCGAAGGGTTGTGGTGCCGATGCGCCGGGCACATTGGCGACTTGATTGCGGACCGTGTACTGGCCGAGATCTCTTAACTTGGTCTCGTTGAGGCCCTCGCCCTTCAACGTGACCAGACAGACGGGCAAGCTCGATGCATCGAACTTCAACACCACCGGCGGTAATGTTCCAGGTGGCAGCCGACGCAGGTTCGCCATTGCCAAGTTGGAAATCTGCGTAACGGCGGAGTCCGCGTTGCTGCCTGGTTGAAAATACACCTTGATCAAGCTGACGCCAGGCAACGAACGCGATTCGATGTGATCGATGCCACTGCCTAGTGTGAAAAAGCGCTCGAAGCGCCCGGTAATGTCGGTCTCGATCTGCTCCGGCGGCATACCGGAGAAAAACGTCGCGACGACCACCACCGGAATGTTGATGTTCGGAAACAGATCCACGGGCATGCGTACCACGCTCGTGATGCCGATAACCGCGGTCATCAGACAGGCGACGATGATGAAGTAAGGGAAGCGGATTGCGAATCGAGACATGTGGAAGCTCGTTCAGCCAGAGCTATCGGCTATTTCTGCATCCCTTGCAGAAGACTAGTGAGACCATCGATGGTGAATAGAGGTGATCGGCAAAAATCGATAATTTCCAGCTCGCGCTGCTTTTGCTGCGCCGCTATAGCGGGCAAATCCGAGGCGACGTCCAATGGGATGGTCAGGATGCCGTGCTGATCGCCGTGCAGGAGATCGCCGGCTTGGACCTGCAATCCGCCGATCACTACCGGAGCGCCGACTTCGACGATGTGGACGTAGGCATGCGATACCGAGACATGACTCGCATGCGCGTGAAAGTGCAAACCGCGCAATGCGGGCAAATCGCGCACAGCACCGTTGGTGATTACGCCGATACATCCGAGTGCAGCGTAAACATTTGCGTGCACTTCGCCCAGAAAAGAACCCGAGCGTGGCCCGGCTTGGGCATCCTCGATCACCAATATGCGTGGATGAGGAATAGACAGTAACTGTGACGTCCATTCCATGTCATGGATATCGGATACACCCCCGATCGGCGGATCGTTTGTCCTTATACGTATCGGCAGTGCATAACCGACTAGCGGTTCCATCTCCGGAAACAGGCATGCGATA
>JBDTMS010000109.1:0-9255 GCA_039934195.1 Betaproteobacteria bacterium | reverse complement strand
GTCGATGCGCAGCGCTCGCCCGCTTCGAGCCGATCGTCGTTCATCGCCAAGCACATCGAGCAGCCCGGCTCGCGCCATTCGAAACCGGCCTGTGTGAACAGCTTGTCCAGGCCCTCCGCTTCGGCCTGCCGCTTCACCGGTCCGGAACCTGGAACGACCATCGCGACTTTGATGCTCGCCGCCACTTTCCGGCCTTTGATGACTGCCGCCGCGGCGCGCAGATCTTCGATGCGCGAGTTGGTACAGGAGCCGATGAAGATCTTATCCAGCTTGATCGATGCGATCGGCGTGTTGGGTTCTAACCCCATATAGGCCAGCGCACGTTCGATCGAATCGCGGTGGGTGTGGTCGGCGATGCGCGCCGGGTCGGGTGTGCTGCCGTCGATGGTATCGACCATCTCCGGCGACGTGCCCCACGTTACTTGCGGTTTGATCGCGGCTGCGTCGAGCCGCACGACTTTTTCGAACTGCGCGCCGGCGTCGCTGGTCAATTTGCGCCAATGTGCAACCGCGCGATCCCAAGCCTCGCCGGTCGGTGCGAACGGGCGGCCGCGCAGATAGTCGATCGTCTTGTCATCCACTGCGACCATGCCGGCACGCGCGCCGGCCTCGATCGCCATGTTGCACAAGGTCATGCGCCCTTCCATGCTCAGCGCGCGGATCGCGCTGCCGGCAAATTCGATCGCATGACCGGTGCCGCCCGCGGTGCCGATCTCGCCGATCACCGCGAGCGCGATGTCCTTTGCAGTAACGCCGCCCGGCAGCTCGCCGTCGACTTCGAGCAGCATCGTCTTGGCTTTGCGCTGTACCAGACACTGCGTCGCGAGCACGTGCTCGACTTCCGAAGTGCCGATGCCCCAGGCGAGACAGGCGAACGCGCCATGCGTGCTGGTGTGGGAATCGCCGCACACCACCGTCATGCCCGGGAGAGTCGCGCCCTGCTCGGGCCCGATGACGTGCACGATCCCCTGCTGAGCATGCAGGAACGGGAAATAGACCTTGGCACCGTGCTCGCGGATATTGGCGTCGAGCGTTTCTACCTGGGTGCGCGAGATCGGGTCGCGAATGCCCTCGTGCCAGTTCTTGGTCGGCGTGTTGTGATCCGCGGTCGCGACGATCGAACCGACGCGCCACGGTTTGCGCCCGTGCAGCTTCAGACCTTCGTAGGCCTGCGGGCTGGTGACCTCGTGCACGAGATGGCGATCGATATAGAGCAGCGACGTACCGTCCTCTTCATCGCGGACGACGTGATCGCGCCAGAGCTTGTCGTAGAGTGTTTGCGGTGGCATACGATTTCCCGAAGTAGCTGGGAATTATCGCATAGCGTGCGAGCTGTAAGTAGCGCGCCGTCAGGCGTGTGCAGGCGCCGGCATCGCGAGCCGCAGCCGACCCGCAACGACGAACAGCGCGATCAGCGCCACGCCCGCCGCAAAGCTGAATGTCAGTTTCGGTCCGGCGTGCTCCCACAGCCAGCCACTGGCGAGGCCGCCGACCACTCCGCCCGCGCCGAAGCCGATGCTCGTGTACAGCGCTTGCCCGCGCGCCTGGGTTCGCCCGCGGAAAAAATGATGGATCGCCGCCAGCGCTGCCGCGTGATGCGCGCCGAAGGTGGCCGCGTGCAGAACCTGCGCAAACGCCATCAGCGATAGATTCTGCGGCAGCCAGCCGATGATCAGAAACCGCACGACCGCGCAGCCGAGGCTGAAGCTGATGATCGAGGCGACCGAGAAGCGTTTGATCATGCGCGGCATCAGCAGAAACACGAAAACTTCCGCCGCGACGCTGAGCGCCCACAGCCGCCCGACCCAACTCTTGCTGTAGCCGTTCTCGACCAGATGAATCGAATAAAAGGTGTTGTACGGCCCGTGCGCCATCGCCATCAGAAAGCATGCGGCGAACAGCGCGATGACTTCCGGCCGGCGCATCGTCTCGCCGAGCGGCAAATGATCCTCGTGATGCGAGGGCGCGCTGTCGACCGGCAGCGCCCAGGCGGCGACCGCATTCAAGGAGAACAGCGCGAGCAGCAAAACCGGTAGAAATAAAATGCCGGTCGAGTCCAGCACGTGTCCCAGAACGACCACCGAGATCACGAAGCTCACCGATCCCCACACGCGGATGCGTCCGTAATCGCCGAGACGTCCAGCCAGATGTCCCATCGTGGTCGCTTCCACCAGAGGCAGCGCGGCACACCAGAACACGTTCAACACCACGATGACGATGAACATCCACGCGTAGGTCGTCGCGAACAGCAAACCCGCACAGGCGAGTGCTGCTGCCGCTGTCGTCATGCGTACCAGCGGGCGACGCTTGCCTTGATGATCGGCGATCCACGCCCATGCCGGCGGCGCGACCACACGCGCGAGCGGCATCAGCGCGAGCAAGGTGGCGATTTCAATCCCGCTGAATCCAAGCTTGCGCAGATACAGGCTGAAGTACGGCGCGACGCCGCCCAGCATCAGGAAATAGACGAAATAGAAACTGCCGAGCCGGAAGTGGAGGTTGCGCTGATTCATCGCACAGCCATGCTGCGTGACAGCCTGCCCCCGACTATATTTGCCGACAGACGCACCAGCGATGTCCCGAGGACGACCACCTTAGGCCTCGTCCGGCAGCGGATTCTCCACGACCGAGGCATTGCGCAATTGTTCGATGATCGCGGCCGGCGCCTGCGCGGCGATGCGCGGCGTACCGGATTGCACGTCGGCGTTTTGCGCGCGGTGCCGCAGCGCGTGGTCCATCAGCACCAGCGCCAGCATCGCCTCTGCGATCGGTGTCGCGCGGATGCCGACACACGGATCGTGACGGCCATGCGTCGCGACCACCACTGGTTCGCCCTGCTTGTCCACCGAGCGGCGCGGCAGGCGAATGCTCGACGTCGGCTTGATCGCGATGTTCACCACCACATCTTGACCGGTCGAGATGCCGCCGAGAATGCCGCCGGCGTTGTTCGACAGAAAACCCTCCGGCGCTATCTCGTCGCTATGCTGTGTGCCGGTTTGCGCAACGCTTGCGAAGCCGGCGCCGATCTCGACGCCTTTCACTGCATTGATGCTCATCATTGCCTGCGCGATGTCGCCGTCGAGCTTGCCGTAGACCGGCTCGCCCCAGCCGGGCGGCACGTTGTGCGCAACTGCGGTCACTTTTGCGCCGACCGAATCGCCGGACTTGCGCAGCGCGTCCATGAAGCGCTCGAGCTGCGCCACGATATCGGGATCGGCGGAGAAAAACGGATTGTCGCCGACGCAGTCCCAGGTCGTGAACGGCATCGTGATCGGACCGAGCTGGGACAGATAGCCGCGCACGATCACGCCGTGATGCTCGCGCAGCCATTTTTTCGCGACGGCACCGGCGGCTACGCGCACCGCGGTCTCGCGCGCCGACTGACGCCCGCCGCCGCGATAATCGCGAATGCCGTACTTTTGCCAATAGGTGTAGTCGGCATGACCGGGCCGGAAACTATCCTGGATGTTGCTGTAGTCCTTGCTGCGCGCATCGACGTTGCGGATCAGAAGCGCGATCGGCGTGCCGGTGGTGTGGCCCTCGAACACGCCGGACAAAATTTCTACGCGATCGGTTTCTTGCCGCTGCGTGACGTGGCGCGATGTGCCCGGCCGGCGCCGATCGAGATCGATTTGAATGTCCTGCTCGGTGAGCGCCATCCCGGGCGGGCAGCCGTCGACGACGCAGCCGATCGCAGGCCCGTGACTTTCCCCGAAAGAGGTAACGCAGAATAAGGTGCCGAACGTATTACCGGACATGTGACTCGACGCGAGCAGCGACGCAGCGCTTGCGAGATTGGAGCGTTATAAAAAATGGCCCAGACTAAGAAAATGTGCGGCTAAAAATGCGTGAGATCGGGATGCGATCGAGTTTAGCACAGGCTAAGCGCCTCTCGGCCGGGGGGAAGCCCCAGCGAAATTGCGTGCGCGGTCGCTGGCGATACTGACGTTGCGTAGAGGTTCAGTCCGAAATCAAACAGGGACCGGACTGCGTTTCGAAGCTGGCTTTAACCCTAACAGCTCGATACGATTACTATCCTCGTGGCGGACAAACTTGATTATCTTCTAGCGTCAATTGCCGTGTGCTTGCAGCTTCTCGTTGGC
The DNA here is from genome assembly GCA_039934195.1 of Betaproteobacteria bacterium. Taxonomy (GTDB): domain Bacteria; phylum Pseudomonadota; class Gammaproteobacteria; order Burkholderiales; family SHXO01; genus SHXO01. The sequence continues at coordinate 5,152 of JBDTMS010000109.1, read as the reverse complement.
GGCGGAGGGCTAATTGCCCTTGGCACTCAGTCTTCCTCTAATGAAGCCTTTGCACAACTCGACGGCAAGTTGTCGGAGATCGAAACGGTATCCTGGAAGGAAATTCTGACGACGCTCGCCGATGGGTTGGCAATGCGCGAAGCTATTTACACGGCACGCAAGACGGTCTGGCACGATGGTTCAGAGCGGAGCTCAATTCGGCAATTTTGGTGTTGTTATCTCTCTGCCTACATTTAACTGTATTGGTACGAGTACTTCGGAGATCGCACCGCCCACAACAGTAAGACCCGCGAGAAACTGTACAGACCTTGATTTAGACGGCGATGTATTTACGATGCGATCCGCAGGGCAAGGAAATATTCAATGGGCCGGCCGATCAATTCACCGAACGTCCTACGGTCTCGCAAACGTCGCTAGACGGGAAATACTGATGACATCAAAAGTTTCGTTTCGATTAAAACATCCGACATTGGATTTGTCGGCTATTGCTCAGTCTGTCGGCTTGCCGATTGCCCGCATCTGGACTGCGGGCGAGCGGCGAATAACGCCAAAAGGCGATCCACTCGACGGCGTGCATCCAGGTTCATATTGCGCCTTCCGAGTGGAGTCATCAGAGGGGACCATTCCCGCAGCTATTAAGATCGTTGATACCGCGCTGCACGTCGCAGTGCACTCCCACCGTAATCTGCAGGGCCAAGAACTGGAGAAGAGCCTTTACTGCACGATCATGGGTGAAGGGGAATTCCTCGATTTGGAGTCGCTTAGGCAGCTGATCAACTGGGGCATTGAGCTGGGGATTGATGCGTAAGCTCGAAATGTGCGGCTAGTGGAGCGTTGGCGTGCAGTCAATTTGCTTCGCGGCATTCAAAGAATCAAGGCACCCGTGACGAGACCACGATTCCAGGCTGTATTTATGTTCTTGCTTGGGCCGATACTAGTTGGCTGCACAGAGCCAACCGCTAAAGAACTGCTCCGTAAGCCCTCACCGGACGATCGGCTCGACGTTTTGCTACAGCAAGAGGATGCGCAGGCAACCGTCCTCCACATCCATCTATGAGGTGTATATCGTCCCAAAGGGCGCCCAGCCGAGAGATGAAGATATTATTTTCCGCGGAGACCATCTCGAAGGATTGGCGCCTCGCTGGACGCAGCCCCGCCACATTGAAATTCTTACAGCTCGGGTCGAATCTCTCACTTCCGAAACTACTGGCTTCGAAAGACGTCGATCCCTCTCGGTATGTCGTTTAAGTACGTTTGGCATTTTCTAAACCAAACGATGATGCCAAGTGAACGGAGGCTCGACTAGCTATGGGCCCTGATCTTTCATTGCCACTGCGCATGAAACTGTTGCACGACCCTCTTATGTCGCAGCGCTAACCGATATTCCAGTCACCACACACTGAGTCATTGAGACGGAAAAGACGCGGACGATGGATGTCATTCAGTCGCGCAACTGGATAGTGCGCCGCGTCTCTCAACCATTCGCGGAGAATGCTGCGGCCGGCCGGCAATAGGAGACTGACCGGGCGGCGATGCACTCCGGTAAACTGCACGCATGCGCCAATATCTCGATCTCATGCAGCAGATTCTCGACACCGGCGTGCGCAAAGGCGATCGCACGGGAACCGGAACGCTCAGCATCTTCGGTCCGCAGCTTCGCTTCGATTTGTCTGCTGGGTTTCCGCTGGTAACCACCAAGAAGGTGCACCTTAAATCCATCGTCTATGAGTTGCTCTGGTTTCTCAACGGCGACACCAACGTGCGCTATCTGCAGGAGCACGGCGTCTCGATCTGGGACGAGTGGGCCGATGCGAACGGCGACCTGGGTCCCGTGTACGGCCACCAGTGGCGCTCGTGGCCGACGCCGGACGGCGGTCACGTCGATCAGTTGCGCCAGGTCGTCGACGAAATCAAACGCAACCCGGATTCGCGCCGGTTGCTGGTCTCGGCGTGGAACGTCGCCGACATCCCGAAGATGCAGCTCGCGCCTTGTCACGCGCTGTTTCAGTTCTACGTCGCAAACGGTAGGCTGTCGTGCCAGCTGTATCAACGCAGCGCCGATTTTTTTCTCGGCGTACCGTTCAACATCGCTTCGTACGCGCTGCTGACGTCGATGGTCGCGCAGGTGTGCGATCTCGCGCCCGGCGAGTTCGTTCATACATTCGGCGACACGCATCTGTATCTGAATCATCTCGAGCAGGCGCGCGAACAATTGCAGCGCCAGCCCCGGCCACTCCCGCGCATGCGACTCAATCCGCAAGTGCGCGATCTCTTCGCGTTTCGCTACGATGATTTCGTGCTGGAAGGCTACGAGCCGTATCCCGGGATCAAAGCGCCGATCGCGGTTTAGCGCGACACCTGTCGGCGCCGGCGTATGACAACTCGTTCGTCCTTGTCCGCGGTCATCGCAATCGATCGCAATCGCGTGATCGGTAATCAGGGGAAGCTGCCGTGGCACCTGCCCGCCGACCTCAAGCGCTTCAAGGCGCTGACCATGGGCCATCACATCATCATGGGACGCAAGACGTGGGAATCGATCGGCAAACCGCTGCCGGGCCGGACCAGCGTGGTGATCTCGCGCGATTCGAATTTCAGTGCGGCCGGTGCGATCGTAGTGGGATCGCTCGCGAAAGCGCGCGAGGTTGCGAGCAGCGACGCTGAAGCATTCGTCATCGGCGGCGCGGAGATTTTTCGTGTAGCGCTGCCGCAGCTCGATCGGCTCTACCTCACGCGCATCGATGCGGAATATGCCGGCGATGTATTCTTGCCGGCGTGCGAGGACGACGGCTGGTCGCTCGTCTCGGAAGAATCCCACGCTGCGGCGGATGGCCGTCCGCCCTGGACCTTCAACGTCTACCAACGCACGCAGCGATAACGGCTAGCGATTCCGGCGAACGCCGCGGCGCGTGCGCCGGTTCTGCAAATCCAGCGCAGCGGTGGGAATGCGGTTCCCAATCATTCGCGCGAGGCAGGCGCTGCGAGCCATCGGTATTGTGATTCGCCGGTCGACGGCGTTTGTCGCGCCTCAGAAGTCCTTGCGCAACGTTATGAACAACTGCGTGCGGTCGTATGCGTCGATCACGATGTTGGAGTCGTTTCTAAGGTAGGTGATCTGCGGCGATAGCTTCCAGTCGTTGGCGAAAACATAGGTCACGCCGAGTCCCGCGCTGTACTGCTTGTCGTCGCGCTCCTGGAGAAAAAACGGATCGACCCCGCGATACTTGCGCCATTCTGCAGCGAGCGAGAAAAACGTCAACCATTGTTCGGCGAGCACCTTCTGTCCACCGACACGCAACCCGAGCGGACGGTGGCCGAGATAGTTGAACGCATCGTCCTTGCTCGCCTCCAGGCCGCCGTAGGCACCCACGTACAGGATCGGATCGCCGCGGCGAAACGCGTGCGCATAGCCGACGCCGACGACGTAGCGATTCGCGTCGCGCACGCTCTGCTGCGGATATGAAAGCGAGGCGTATTGCACGAAAGCGGTCAGCTGATTGCGCACGTTGAAATCGTGCGACCACTGCACCGTTCCGCCGACGGCGTCGCGATATTCGGAGGTGTAAGCCGGATCGTCGACGAAGAACATGTTGCCTTGGGCAACCGCGCTGATCGTGTCGCGACCGACTTTGCGGGCTGCGCCGAAGTAGCCGTCGAGATAGCCGGTGCTGAAATTGTCTTGCACGAAGTTGTAGCGCTTGTACGCCGACAGACCGCCGAGCAAGCTCCAGTTCGGCGAGATCGGGTTGGTGATGGCGATGCCGCCGGCTGCGGAAAAGAATGCGTCGTGCTTTTCTATCGCAGTCGGCGCAAGCGTGAAGATGGCATTGAACGCGGGAACGGCGATCTGGTCGACCTGGGTCGCGCTATTGACGTTGCTGTCCCAGCCCAGCGCGAACTCGAGGAAGAAGCGCGCCTTGAACTTTTCGGTGTCGCCGACGCGGTCGATCGCGTCGAGGTAGCGATCGATGGTCTGCCGCACCTCCGGCGCGAGATCCTGCGTCTGAACGTTGAGGAACTCACGCTTAGCGGTTTCGGTTTCCTTCAGCGCGAAGTAGGCGCGCGCAATCTGCGCCCGCGCCGGCGCGTTGTTGGGCTGCACGGCCAGCACGCGTTCGAGCGCGAATACCGCTTCGGTGTTGCGGCCGAGGTCGAGTGCTGCCACCCCGAGCAGATAATCGTATTCAGGATCGCCCGCGCGCTCGCTCTGCAACGGTGTCAGCAAGTCGTACGCGCCCTGCGCGTCGTTCACCTCCAGCCGGGCCTTCGCTCGCTGGACAACATCGTCTGCTGCGACCGGCAGCGAGCACAGCGTTGCCAAGCCCAGACCGATCGCGACCAGCCAGGATTGCATGCAAAGGTGCTGGGACATCATGCAACGCCCCGGAATCGTGGCGCGCAGCCGGGGTTTCCGACCATCCAGCGAGGACGATGTCCGCATGCGATGCGAAGCGGCGTCGGCGGGCGAGCGCTCATCGGCGCGCGTTCTTCGCGGCGCCGGATTGCACAGTACGACGTGTCGACAATGGGAAATCGGTCATGAAAGCAAGACGCCAAAAAAAAAGGGCATCCCGTGGAGGATGCCCTGATATCGAACCGAGCGTTGCCGGACTTGAGCGCTAGTTGCCGCCGTGCCGCCCTCTCGCGCGCCTTTACGCCTCGATAAACCGCGACTCCGGCAGCGGAAATCCGTTGAAGTTGCTGGCGTACGCCGTCGTGTAGGCACCCGCGTTGGGGATGTAGACGAAGTCGTCGGCCTGTAGATCTTCCGGCAGCATCTGGTCGCGCATGACCACGTCCACCGAGTCGCACGTCGGACCGGCGACCGTCCAGGGAATTGCTTTCCCTTCGCGTTCGGTAATCACGTCGTACTGCAGTCCCTCGGTGGTTTCGATGATGCCGCCGAACATACCGGCGTCGAGATAGACCCAGCGCTTGCCCGCACGCGTTGCGGTACCGACGACTCGGCAGACGAACCAGCCGGCGTCGGAAACCAGAAAGCGTCCCGGCTCCGCCATCACGCGCATCCCGGCCGGCAGTCCCGCCAGTGCGCGATTGACCACGGCGCCGATTGCTTCGATCGATGGGATCGGCTTGGTATGCTGCACCGGGTAGCCGCCGCCGATGTTGAGCAGGCGCGGCTTGAGTCCCTTCA